>CACYEP010000143.1 GCA_902773425.1 uncultured Erysipelotrichaceae bacterium
GAACGCACTGAGCGCCATTCCGAGGGAAAGCTTCGCCAGACGGTGATTATATTCGGTCGCAGGCCGGCGGAACCAATCTTCATTGAATTCAAAGTACCAAGACCCGGAGGTATTCGAAAGAGTCTGTACGTCAAACTTTCCGCGCACCGGATAACTGCCGTCTTCATATCCGGAGAAGTCGGAATTATCGTACGCAGCCGCCGGATGAATCATTACGGTAAATGCGACAAGTATCGCTGCCAATATAATTCCAATTTTTTTGATCATACAGTCCCTCCTTATCTACATTAATTTAAATCCGTGTTCGTCAAAGATCCGCTTAATTTCACGGTTCACCAAGGTTCTTACCTGGAATTTATACGATTCTACGCAAAGCGTACGGATCGATAAGCGCATGGTTCTTCCGCTCATATCATCAATGCCGCCGTAAACCGGACCTTCAATGATATACGGAGAAGAAGCGCATGCCGCCGGCAGTTCTTCCCTCAACGCTTTTTCGATGCCGGCGATGTCCTGATCAAATCCTACATTGATGATAACATCACAATACGAATTCCTCCGTGTCTTGTTGACGATATTGGTCAGATTCCGGTTGTTGACGGACTTAATGTCCTGGGTGGTATTGATGATCCTGGTGGAACGGACTCCGATTTCAATGACCCTTCCCTTAAAACCGTTGATATCGATGATATCCCCTACCTGGAATTCATGTTCGAAGATGATGAAGATTCCGCTCAGAATATCTGTAATTAAGTCCTTTGCGCCTAAGCCTACAACCAGCGTCAGCAATCCCGCGGATGCCAATAAGCTTGCCGTATCAAAACCTAACAGTGACAAACAGTAATAGATGACGCCGATCACACTGAAGTAATGGATAAAACTCTTAAGCAGTCTCACCATCGTCTCACTCTTCGGGCTGATCAGTTTCATGACTTCGTTTGTAATAAAGTCAAAGATGTTGATCCCGAATGAATACACAAACAGCGTGATCAGGACAACGGTCAGTGCGAACACGTTGAATCCGCGCTCCCATCTTCCCGAAGTCACAAAACCGAAGATCGTGTCATCGGTATAAATAACATTCCGGAACGGCATTGCCAGGATATATATCACAGCGAATACACCGATCAGGAATTGAAGGATAATGCTGACTTTTTCTTCCGGCGTCTTGGCATACCATTCAATCCTTGTGCGCAGCATTCTTGCCGTGATGTTCTTGGTCTTTTTCTTTGTTCCGCTCGGCGTGGTAACTTCCACATACGGATCGTTTTTCTCAATCTTTTCAAGATCTTTTACATCATGCGTATGCATAAACACAGTCACGATGATCATATTGAGCAGACAAAGCCCCAGCGCAGTCAAAGTCACCGGAAGTCTCCCCGCGAAAAGACTGTACGCATCCTCGATGATGTATACATATTGACCGTCCGTTTCGGTGGAATTCGCATAGTATCTTCCGAAATCCAAATTCAAATAACCGAAATAACGGTTCTTCAGCTGATCTTCCCGGAATCCTATATCTACTGCTTTTACCCCCTGAAGATTGCTGTTGTTATAGAACGTAATAACACCGGTCTCTTTATCCACCGCGATGACTTCATCCCCCGTACCGGCAACGGAATTCTGCAGAATCGTATTTAATGAAGTATCATCCAGAATCTCTTCCAGTTTCCGGGTTGAAACCGCAATCTGCAGGAATCCGTCCGATTCTTTTGCCTCATTGTACATCGCAGCCCCGATGAATTGATGGTATTCACCGGTCAGATCGTCTTTCATCGGTTCCTGAATCACATACGGAATCCCGTATTTCAGCACATTAAACGCATATGAGTGTGATTGCGGGTCATCCGAGATCACGAATCCCTTGATTCCGGAATCCGATAAGATTTCCTCTCCCTGCGCATTGAACAGCATAATATACTGAAGCCCGAAGATATCGGAAAGTTCTTTCAGTTCTTCTTTCGTCTTTAATTCCGGATGCTCAGACAGTGTATACGCTATAATCTGTGCTTTGTTCAGATAGGAGGCGTTGTATTGCTTGGTCAATTGTTCAACGCTGTTCTTTCCTTCCTCGGATTGGGTCTTGATTTCTCCCATTTCATTGGACGCTTCCACTGTATACAGAGATAACGAGAACAAGGTTTGAATATAATATGTTGATGCGCTGATCAGGATCAGACCGATCAACGCAACCATCAGAAGTTTCTTGGCGAAGACTGTCTTTTTCACATCGTCGCTCTGCCCTTCCCGTTTATTCTCCTGTTTGCTGAAATACAAATAGGTAATCAAAACGGTAAACACGATACAGATCACCATGTATAACACGCCTACCGCAATGTGGCTGTTGGTTGTCATGGCGCTTGCCCCGATGCCGCAGGTAATCGTGATTCCGAGCACCGGGCTGTCCGCGCTTGACGTATAATACTGTTTCTTATTAATTCTTAACCATTTCGCGTCATCCCGGATCAGATCATCCATTCCGATGCCGAGTTCGGTGATGTCTTTTCCGATATAGTCCCGCTCCGGATAGTAGACAATCTCTCCCGAATCTGTAGTTACGATAAAGAAAAGTTCATCCAGATTCACAATACGGTTGAGCACCTTGTTTTGGGTATAAATATTATCCAGGATGCGGTTCAGTTCGTCTTTGCTCTTTTCCAGGATTACTTTATTACCGTCTTCGCACTCTGCTTCAACATAGATATAATCCGACCAATACGGCGCATTTCCGTTTAAATAAATCTGATCAACATCATACAGTTTGATCAGTTCCTCATTTATTTCAAAGTTTTCGTCATGATCGTAAAGATATGCCAGACTTGCCGCTTTCGCGTTCATGCCTTCGTAATAGAGCTGCGTGACTTCGCTTGTTTCCCCGTAAGATTTTACAAACGTGTCGGTCACACTGTTCAAGCGCTCCAGGAGATTTTCCTTTTGCGCCTTTTCGGTCACCCTTGTCTCCACGGCGAACAAGATTGCACCGATTACTGCCAGAATAATCAGATCGAGAAGAATGGCGTTTTTCAGTGAAATAATCTTTTTCTTCTTCATGAATCCTCCAAACCGTATGCTGAATTCTTTTTAACTTGCATAAAACAATTCTCTTCCGAGAAATATACAGATATTTTAACACTTGTAATGCATATTTTCACTTGTGATGTGCAGAAAAAAGGCGCGTCTTCTTCGCGCCTTACCAGTCTACCGCGATATCCAGCTGCGTCGCATTGCGCGATGCGAACCCGCCGGTATCACATACCAATCCCATGCCTAAACTGGTCGGAATTGTGCTTCCGCGGGGACGGATATTTAAATTCGCCGCCACCATGACATAATCCCCCAGCATCTTTACGCCGTCTTCACGGATCCAATACGGATATTCTTTTTCGGAAAATCCCATACCGCGCATGATCGAGATGATACCTCCCATCGGAAGGTTGTAATACGTTTCTTTTCCGGAAGGTCCGTTTACTGTCCCGATAAAGGGATTCAGCGCCGTTCCGCTGTACACATATCTTACATTGACCGTATAGGTTTCCGTTACGGTATTGCCGTTCACATCGGTCGCCTCCACGGTCACCGGATAACTTCCGGCAGTTTTGTTGTTTACTTCCGAAATCACCCTATACGTTCCCGGTGCACCGGTTTCGGAATACACAAGATTACCGTCAGCCGCATCACTAACCGATACGATGTTGGAGAGCGGATCAAACTCATCACCGGCATTGATCGATACCTTGGCTTCTTGCAGTTCAATCTCCGGAAGAACCGTATCCATAACACGTACGTTCCGGATGAATTCTTTCTGTGCCGTCTGGTTATAGCTGTCTTCCATCGATACACGGTAAACAATTTGACTCAATCCGGTTTTCGTCAGATCAATGGTTTCATTCTGAAGAATTTCAAGACTTCCGTTGTAATTCTTTACCAGGGATTCTGCGGAAACCGTACCGGTTCCGTATTCAAACACATCGGTATCCGTAAACTCTAGGGAAAGAGAGTCCATCATGTTCACGTACGAGATCTGACGGTTTTCCTCATAGGTTTCCAACGCCTTGATTCCGAATGCCGCCCCCAAAAGGCACAGTACCAGAAGTCCGGCCGCAATCCAGCCCATCGGAAGATGAATCTCCACCGGTTTCACTTCATCAGTAATCCATGAAGGCAAAATCAGTCCGCCGTCTTCAAGGTGATGAACCGGTTTGCGGAACCCATCCTCCAAGAGATACTCACGAAGTTTAAGGGATTGATCGGATTCTGTATTTACAATTGACATAGATATCAGGTCCTCACAAAAATACAGCCTTCGCTGTAGGTATTACTATACTGAAGGCTGTTTTTCTTGTCAAATTGAAAGCGTTTTTACTTGAATAATTTTCAATCAGGCCGTTTAGCGATGTTCCGAAGCCCTTCATGGTCCAGAATCAGGATTCTTCCCTGACCGGTCCTTCGCACCAGCCCTTCCTTTTCGAGCCTTGTAAGATTCCGGCTCACCGTCTCCATGCGCAGGGAAATACTGGCAGCAATATCATTCAGCCGCAGACAGATTTCCGGGCCGATACAGGTGCGGTCTTTGTACAAAAGGAATCCCGCCAGTCTGACTAACGGATCACGGATGGATAATAACGTAGATCTCTCGTTGGATTCCTGCAGTTTCTTCGCAAGGAAAGAAACCATGCTCATGGCAACCTTCGGTTCCTTCTCCAGAATTTTCTGAATCTCATCCCGGGAGATTTCAAATGTCTCCGCATCGCTGAGACAAATCGCCGAGTACGAAAATGTTTTCTCCACTAAAAACATATTCTCCCAGATTGCCTGTCCGTCATGCAGCACATCCAGCAAAACTTCCTGGCCTTCTTCGATATAGCGGGTCAGTTTGACTCTGCCTTTCTGTATAATCCAAATCGAATTTACTGCATCCCCCTCACAGAATAAATAGTTCCCGTTGGAATGCGTCGCATATTTTGCGCGCTCGGTTAAACGGGTTTGGGCTTCGGAAGGAAGCCCGGCAAAAAACGGAATAGATTCCAATGTTTTCCGCAATGACATTTCATGAAGCCGGTTCATAGCTTGATCCTCTTTTCGTGAATATCGTAGTAGAAGTTTTGATTTTGGTCAATTGTTTTTGCCCGAAATAAAAACCCGTTCGCACGGGTTATTTAGCTTCGTAATCGAATCCGCTCGGTTCTCCCAACGGTTTATCCAACAATTCCGGATGTGCAAAGATATAATGAATCAGCTTTAAGCTTCTCGCAAAATAGAATCCGTCTCCGATTCTTTCATCCAGTGTTGCTCCGAGATTGATCACGTCCCGGATCTCTTTATGTCCGTCCGGCATGACCATTTCTTCTTTATGCATCGTACCGATCGTGATCATGATGCTGTTGGTGCCGTAATTGTTCAAATGATGGTAAATCGACGGGCACTTAATGCTTCCGAGATTGCTTAAAAGAACCGTCGTATAATTCGGATCGCCTTCGGTTAACCCCTTCGGATTCTTCCCCCAGAAATCCATCCAGCGGATTACACGGATTGCCAGCATCAATACAGGTCTCGGCAGAGCAGCAAACTTATCCAAAAGCTCATCAATGCCTCCGGTTGCCACTTCGCTCTTCCTCGCTTCTTTTACATCACCGACGATTTTCTTCGTGATGTCTTTCAGGCTTTCTTCATCTTTCGGCTCTACCACCATCAAGGTTTCTTCTCCGGCATCGGTAAAACGTCTTTTCGCTACGAAGCTCAAAGAAATATCATCCCGTTCGTACATTCTTCTTCCCTGAATAAATCGGTTCAGTTTCGGACGTTCGTGCACCATCCTGGCCACTGCCATAACAACGCAATGGAACAGTGTAGTCTTATACTCTCCGCAGTCTATATTCTTCTGTTCGATAAACTTCACTAATTCTGTTACATCAAACGTATCATTCAAATACACTTCGCAATCCGTACGGTTGGGCATCAAATGCATCATTACGGTCTGTAATCCGGGAACATCCTTTACCCATCTTGCATCTCTGCGGTCCCCCCATTTGCGATTTTTAATATCTCCCATAAATTTTTCTCCCAGTTTGTGAAACGATTATAAACGTATTGCCGTTTATTCTTCAAGCAAAACCTTCAGTTTGGCATCAATATCTTCCTTCATGTATTCATAACTGCCCATCAAGCGAACAGCATCCGATGCAATTTTATCATAATTCATTGCATTTACATAATCCCCTGCCAATTCATAAGACAGTGCCTTGAATTTCGCATCCGCGTATACAATTACAGCTTCGTAATCCTTCTCATATCCTTCGCTGTAAATCTCCGGATTATTATGGAAAGCTTCAAAAATTGCCGCCGAATAATCACCGTCTTCCAGATTCATCTGAATCGTTTCCTCATTGTAGGAAAACGGAATAAGATTCCTTCTGTCATCCAGCTCTGCAAACATTCCGAGCAGAATCAAAGACAGTGTCACGATCAAAAACACGTTGACCGTAATCGCCAATCCTTTTTTTATTTTATTCGCGGCCATCGTTATACGCCTCCGTTAAAAGATTCTTTCTTTCAATATCCGAACTTTTTACAATCGTTTGCCATTCTTCATCCGTCAGCCGGAAAACTGATTTTGTCATCGCGCTTAATTCGTTCAGCATTCCTTCATATGCTCCCAAATTCAGATCGTTATCCATCTTATATAAATCGGTCATACCCTCCGGATCGATGTTCAGAAAATAATTGAGGTCGTCCGCAAAATATTCGATTTGTTTCTGTACATCCGAATAAGCAGCCGGATATACAATACTCTCCAAGTCCTGAACAGCGTTCCCGTATACACGGTTCGCCCTCAAAACCAACTCATAATTTTCCAGTTCATTATAGGATGTATAGATATCATTCTTCTCCAGGTACCCGTACAATCCCATATAATCTTCCAACCGCGTATATTCTTCGATCTTTTCGGATGCTTCCGCAGCTTTCTTTGTCCCGATGGAATACCCGATTTTTTCAAACGCGATCATCCCGTACACAACGGTAATAATCAGCATTCCTACCAGCACACCCATTAAGATGAATTGTTTCTTCAGATCGTCTTTCATACCTTACTCCTTCTTCTCAAAGAGCTTAGCGATGTTTTCTTTAAACGGCGGATAGATAATCCCGCGGTCGGTCACAATTCCGGTTAACAGACTGTGGTCGGTCACGTCAAACGCCGGATTGTAACACTTCGTCTCGGCAAGCGCCATCGGCTCACTGTACCACATGTTTTTGATTTCTTCCGGATCCCGGAGTTCAACTTTAATATCATCCCCGGTAGGACAATTGATATCAATCGTAGAGGTCGGTCCTAACGAATAAACCGGAATTCCGTAATACTTCGCCAGAATTGCCACTCCGCTGGTCCCGATTTTATTCGCGAAGTCCCCGTTCGCCGCAATCCGGTCACATCCGACAAATACTGCCTGTACCCATCCGTTCTTCATTACCATCGACGCCATGTTATCGCAAATCAGCGTCACATCAACTCCCGCTTTCTGTAATTCATAGGAAGTTAATCTCGCTCCCTGCAATAACGGTCTTGTCTCATCCGCATACACTTTGAAATCAATCCCGCGTTCTTTTCCCAAGAAGATCGGACCGATAGCCGTCCCGTATCTGGAAGTTGCCAAAGGCCCCGCATTGCAATGCGTCAGAATCCCGTCCCCCGGCTTCACCAATGTCAAACCGTACTCCGAGATCTTCCGGCACATCTCGATATCTTCCTCGTGAATCTTCTTTGCCTCGATTCCCATCCGGTTTACAGTAACTTCCACCGGTTCCCCTTCGCCGCTGTTCACAACGGCCAGAAGTCTGTCAATCGCCCATTTAAGATTTACAGCCGTCGGTCTGGAACTGTTCAGATAGTCTCCCAGGTCCGTCATTTTTTGCTTAAAGAACGGATACGGAAGATCCTTATGCTGCTTTCCCAGGACATACATGGAATATCCCGCCATAATACCGATTGCCGGCGCGCCTCTTATCTGAAGAAGCTTGATTGCGTCATACATTTCTTTCGGTTTTGATAAAGATAAATACTCCAAATGATTCGGCAACCTCGTCTGATCAATGATCACAACTGCCGTTTCATCTTCATTCAATTTCACATTATCAATATGTGTAACCTCATGGACCGCATTTAAATCAACCATAAACACCTCCGAACACTTTGTTATTATACCATGTAATCTTTGCTCCATGTTTTATTAAAGATTTTTACCGCGGGCACATGCCCTGAAAATCTTATGATTGAAATCGTTTGGGAGGTGTGATAAGATATACAGGCGTCTAGGGGTATGGTGCAACGGTAGCGCAACGGTCTCCAAAACCGTTAATGGGGGTTCGATTCCCTCTA
>CACYEP010000144.1 GCA_902773425.1 uncultured Erysipelotrichaceae bacterium
CATCGTCGCAGTCACCGAATCGATTTTAGCGCGTGCGCAGGGTAACTATTGCAGCATCGACGATATTGCGGAAGATATCCGTGCGAAATTCAAAGGTGACAGTCTCGGCATCGTGTTTCCGATTTTAAGCCGCAACCGCTTCTCGGTTTGCCTGAAAGGATTCGCCAGAGGTGTAAAGAAGATTTATTTAGTGTTGAGTTATCCGTCCGATGAAGTCGGAAACCAGCTGTTCGATCCCGAACTTCTCGAAGACAAAAACATCAATCCCTACTCCGATGTGCTGACGCAGGAAGAATTTGAAGCCGCCTTCGGAAAATCATGCCATCCGTTTACGGGAATGGACTATGTAAACTACTACAGAGAACTGATCGAAGGTGAAGGATGCGAAGCCGAAATCATCTTCTCCAATGATCCGAGAACCGTTTTGAAATATACGGATCAGGTCCTGGCGTGCGATATTCACACAAGAGAGCGCACCAAGCGCAAGCTCAAAAATGCCGGAGCGAAAACCGTGCTCGGAATGGACGGCATCATGACTTCCCCTGTAAACGGAAGCGGATACCACCCGCAGTACGGCCTTTTAGGTTCCAACAAAGCTTCCGGTCACTCGGTGAAACTGTTCCCGAGAGACTGCCGGGAATTCGCGCTGTCCGTACAGAAAAAACTCATCGATGCCCTTCATGTGCACCCGGAAGTCATGGTTTACGGAGACGGTGCATTCAAGGATCCTGCGGGAAAAATCTGGGAACTGGCCGATCCGGTCGTTTCTCCGGGCTATACCGACGGTTTAACCGGAACACCGAACGAACTCAAACTTAAATATTTGGCGGACGATCAGTTCAAGGATCTCCGCGGCGAAGAACTGGAGGAAGCTATCCGGAAATCCATCCGGGAAAAAGACGCGAAGCTCTTCGGAAAGATGAGCTCCGAAGGAACTACCCCGCGCCATCTGACCGACTTGATCGGATCCTTATGCGATTTAACCTCCGGAAGCGGCGACAAGGGAACTCCGTTTATCTACATCCAGGGATATTTCGACAATTACACAGACTGATGTCTGTGTTTTTGTCTGAAACCGTCCTATAATAAGAATGTAAGAGCCAAGTCACATTTTGGCAGAGGGAAATATCATGAAAGAAATCAAGAAGATTTTGTGTTGCTGCGGAGGCGGCATGGGCAGTTCGTTTATGGTACAGATGAACATTCAAAAGTACCTGAAACAGACCGGACGGACAGGAATCGAAGTGGATCATGTATCGCTGGGAGAAATTTCCGCACAGAAGTTCGACTTATTAGTAGTAGCCAGGGATATCGCCTATGTTGTACGTGATTATCCGAGAATCGTGGAACTGTTTAAAATCATGGACATGAAAGAACTCGGCGAAAAACTGGAAAAAGCATTTGCCGAAACGGAAGACACATATCACATTAAATAAGACAGCGGAGCCGAAGCTCCGCTGTCTTTTATGATTCGTACAGACACTCGTCAAAGAAGTCAAGGATCCCCTGCTCCACCGAGCCTCTTAACACTTCATAATTATGGATCTCATGGCGGAATCCGCTGTACAGAACCGTCGTTACATCATGGCCGGTATCTGCCAGCCAGTTCGCGCATTGGTATACGCCGGTCCCGTATTGACCGACCGGGTCCTGGTCTCCCGCAATATTGTAGATCGGAAGATCAACCGGTACTTTCTTTGCCCATTCAATACCGGTGATATCTTTCATCATCTGGTTGAAGTACAGCCATGCCTTGGTGGATGTAGGCTTGGTAAACGCGTCAAACGGATCTTCCGCGTGATCTTTTTGAACGTACGGATCATCACAGATCCATTCGTTTCCGAGCTTGACGCCTTCCGGAATTCTCGCAAACATCCAACCAATCAGCTGACCGGCCAAAGAAGGATCCTGCTTTCCTTCTTCGTCCAGTTTCTTTAACATTTCAATATTCTGATCCAAACCCGGCCATTCACCGGTGGTACCGCAGATCGTGACGCCGTCCAGATCTTCACCGTATTTCGCAATGTACTGACGGGCAATGAACGATCCCATGCTGTGCCCGAACATGAAATACGGCAAATCCGGATACATTCCGCAAACCAGGTCATGGAGTTTCTTTTCATCCTCCATCATCGTTTCAAATCCCTTGTCTCCCCAATCGCCCCAGCGGTCATTCTCCACCGCTGTTTTACCGTGTCCGACATGGTCATCCGCCGCGACAATATAGCCGGCTTCCATAAACGCATTGATCATGTGGAAATATCTGCGCGAATGTTCGCCGAATCCGTGAATCAGCTGAATGATTCCCTCCGGTTCGCACGCAGGAACGTAAACCCAGCCGAAAACCGTGTCACGCTCATTAAAAGACGTAAACTTTACTTCATGAAGCATAATTATGTCCTTTCCGGGAATGGATCCCTCTATTTACTTATATTGTATCAAAAACTGCGTCGTATACATGAAAAAACAGAGCCGGACAGCTCTATTTTGAATGAACTTCAAACACGAAGAATTTCAGATATTCGGTATTTTTCAGTTCCGGAAGGATCGGATGATCTTCGTTTTGGAACGTAACAGACAGAGTCTTCAGGGATTTCCCGGTCTCTTCGGCGGATTCTTGGATCATTGTTTCGAACAATCCTGTTTCCATGTACCTTGAACAGCTGCAGGTAGCCAAAATTCCTCCTTCCGGTAAAATCTCCATGGCACGCTTATTGATGCGCTTATAGCCGTTATATGCATGATTTACGGTACGTCTGGATTTCGTAAATGCCGGAGGATCCAGGATTATCATGTCAAACCCTCCCGGCTCTGCAAGATCGAGATACTCGAGCACATCTGCCTGTACAAATTCAATCTTGGCATCCAAGCCGTTTAATACCGCATTGCGCTTTGCCTGAGAAAGCGCAGTCTTGGATAAATCAACGGCGGTCACAAAGCTTGCTCCTCCGTATGCGCAGTTTAACGCAAAACCTCCCGTATGCGTAAATGTATCCAGTACTTTCTTTCCTTTCGCATAATTACGCAGCAGCTTCCGGTTGGACTTTTGATCGAGGAAATACCCGGTCTTCTGGCCATGTTCGAAATCTACATAGATTTTGATTCCGTTTTCAATGATGACCGTTTCGGTCGGATGATTCTCTCCTGAATAAAACCCCTTGTAAAGCGGAAGGCTCTCTCTGGACCTTACGGCGATTTCATTTCGCTCATACACGGCACGGATCACTTCTCCGAGTCCTGCCAAAATCTCTTCCGCATTCTTATAGATCATATCCTTGATGCGTTCCATACCGGCCGAACTGATCTGTGTGACCAGCACATCGTTGTAACGGTCTATAACCAGTCCCGGTAATCCGTCCGACTCGCCGAATACGAGACGGCAATTCGAAAAGTTCTCTTTCATGTGTTCATAACGGAAATGAATCGCCTGTTCAAGACGTTTACGGAAAAATGAGGTATCCGGATACTCCGTACTATCCGAAGAAAGAACACGGACACAGATATGATGTTCCGGCGCATAAAAACCGTACGCAATGAAATCACCTGTTTCATTCCGCACCGCAACCGTATCCCCGTTCGCTGTTTCCGGATCAACGCGCAAAACATTGTTGGAGTATAGCCACACCTGCCCTCCGCGTAAGAATTTCTCACCGGTTTCATCAATAATAACTGTTTTCATCATATCAATTAAAAGAATAATGCGCGCGAACTTTTCAGCAGCAGAATCACCAGGATCATCACATAAAACACCGACTTCATCAACGGGAACGCATTGATTTTTCCTTTGAGTTTCACCGATACGCTCAGAATGGAGAACACCGTAAAGCCCAAAGCGATCCAATAATATACCGGTGAATGACCATGGAATAGTGAAAATGCGGTCAGACCCTGAACAAGCCCTACGACAAACGTCACAAATCCCATCGTAATTGTAAACCTGCCTTTTTTATGCTCATCTTCCAGTTTATGCACAAACCGGTCCGGAAGTTCCAGAGGATTCAATTCCTTCTTTCCGGACATATAGATCAAACCGGTAACGATACTGAAAATACACAGAACCGAATAGAAAAGTCCGCAAAGAATCAGCGGAATATTTTTTATCTCAAACAAAATCCAATTCATGAAATCACCTCAATGCAGGAACATTGTACCCCATTCAGCGCAAAAAGAAAAAGCCCGCGTAGCGTGCGCAGAGCTTTTGAGTTTCCTACAGATGAAGTTCGATTTTTTCTTCTTTCGGAACAGAACACAGTTCGCTGCGCCATTCCCTGTAAGCTTTCAATTCCGGAGCGCAGAGTTTTACCGCCAGCGCCGTAACCGCCGCGTCATCCAGTAAGCCGATAACCGGAATGGAATCATTCACGAGATCTTTCTTTCTTAACAGATATAAGAACGCGCTGACCAACAGTGCCACAACCTTCGGAGAAACTGCCGAGTATTCTTTCGTGACATAACTCTTAATCATGGACGCCATGTCCGGAATATCTGCCACCAAAGTATTCAGCACCGGAACTTCCTTGATTTTTGCCTGGACATTCGTAAGAACGCCGTTGATTTTTTCATTGTCCTTCAACAGGGAAGCTGCCTGTTCCACACCGTTTTCCAATACTTCTTTAGCTTTGTCTAAATTGATAAAAGAATCCATATGATACCTCCTGTTTTATTACACTTAAATCATACCAAAAAGCGAGAAAACAGAACAGAAAAAACTGTAGATGCACCTAAATCCGAAAGGACTAAAATAGTAATATTGCGGAAGTTCAGAAGGTTGCAACTATGACCAAACATTGGCACAATAATAACGGAATACCAAGATCAGGAGGCATTTATGAAAGAAGAACTGACAGAAATCGTCGAAAATGACGGAGAATTCGAACGTACGGGAGAAGTTCTGGAAACCGTAGAACTGACAATTATCGCCCCGAAAGCCGGAACAAAGATTACCTGTGAAGATCCTTCCGGCATCGATCAAACCCCTGTGCCGGAAATCATTTCGGACAGCGATAAGTATTTTATTGATCATTCGAATGAAAACGGAACCGGACGTTCGGAGGCATATTGGAAGACCTACAGCACGCTTGAGTATTATTCGGATGTAACATTCGAAAAAGGCAAGTCCTATACCGTGTTCGGAAAAGTCAAAGCATCCCCGGGCTATATCTTCAATGACCCGGTAAATCTAATCATTAACGGAATAGAAGTGCCCTCCGAAGAAGTGGAAGATTATTCCCTTGAAGGAGACAGTTTCACTTTCTATTTTAATATCGAAATCAAATAGCGTTGTCCTATCCTCCGGAAAATCAAAATGCCGTCACAAAGACGGCATTTTTCATAATTACCGGTACTTGTTTCCTGTCATTCCGGAAAGAAAACCGTTTAATGACGGATTTTCTGCAGAATGGAAGTGTAATACCGTTTTTGAATTGTCTTGCCGATCGGACCGGATAGAACTCCGGCCGCAATGCCAATGATCCATACATATTTCCAGCTGAAAAGGAATCCAATCAGATTGATGGCCGCTATGATAATCGCCCAATAAATGAACCGGAATCTCACAGTCTTTTTATTCAGCTCACCGACAACATCAATTCCGTTCGAGAAATGCGGCGCCTTCTCAATGAACTCCGCTGCTCCGGCAGCGCCTGTGCAGGAACGAAAATCTGTACTGCACACATCCGCGGCTTTTTGATAAGCGGGATTTCTCAGGATTTCATCTACAGAAGACCGGATACCGCGGGCTGAATCGTCCTTTAAAACCGTACCGCCGCCGATTTCCGTCACCCTTCTCGCTACTGCATTCTGCTCACTTGTCTGGGGATAGAGCACCATCGGCGCAGCCATATACAGACTTTCGGAAACGCTGTTCATGCCGCAGTGTGTAATAAATACGTCCGCTCGGGAAAGAATGTCAAGCTGATTGACGTAAGGATACACCTGAATGTTGTCAGGCAGTGTTCCCAAAGCCTCACGATCTATCGCATTCCCGCAGGAAATGATGACGTCAACATTCTGACCGCGCAGTGCTTCTATGCATTTTGCGTAGAAATCAGGCCTCTCGTTGATGACGGTCCCCAGAGAAATATAAATAAGCGGGCGTTCTTTCGTTTTATCCGGAACGGCATTTGAAAATACCGAAGGTCCTACAAATGCGTAGTGATCTGAAAAACTCTCCGCATACGGCTGAAA
>CACYEP010000145.1 GCA_902773425.1 uncultured Erysipelotrichaceae bacterium
AAATGTTAAGAAAGTATATGACAATAACGTCGTAGCGGTTCATGACTTCAATCTGGATATTGCCGACAAGGAATTCATTGTATTCGTTGGCCCGTCCGGATGCGGTAAATCCACCACATTGCGAATGGTAGCGGGCCTGGAAGAAATCAGCGGCGGAACCGTGGAAATCGACGGAGAAGTCGTAAACGATTTACAGCCGAAAGACCGTAATATCGCACTGGTATTCCAGAACTACGCGTTATATCCGAATTTAACCGTTTTCGAGAACATGGCGTTCCCGCTCCGTCTGAAGAAGAATCCGAAGATGAGCCAGGATGAAATCTATAAGCGTGTTACCGAAGCGGCGGAAATCTTAGGCATTACGGATTATCTGACCCGTAAACCGAAGGCATTGTCCGGCGGTCAAAGACAGCGTGTTGCGATCGGACGTGCAATGGTACGTGATTCCAAAGTATTCTTGATGGATGAACCGTTAAGTAACCTGGATGCGAAATTGCGTAACCAGATGCGTGCAGAAATCATCTTACTGCGTAAGAAGATTGATACTACGTTTATCTATGTTACCCATGACCAGACCGAAGCGATGACCTTAGGTGACCGCATCGTCATCATGAAGGACGGTTATATCCAGCAGGTAGATACCCCGCAGGGTGTATTCGACCGTCCGCATAACTTATTCGTCGCAGGATTTATCGGCGCTCCGCAGATGAACTTCTTCGATGCGAAGTTAACCAAGGAAGACGGCAAGTATTATGTAGCTGCCGAGGACGGCAAGTTCCCGGTAACCGGCGAAAAGGGAGAAGAACTGGCGGCGAAGAAGATTGAAGCGCGCAGTCTGACTCTCGGTGTACGTCCGGAACATATGGTGCTTTGCGAAAAGCCGGGCGAAAATACGCTGGAATGCACATTGGAAGTCAACGAAATGATGGGCTCCGAACTGCATCTCCACTTATTAACGAAATCGGGCAAGAAGATTATTGTCCGCGTACCGACTCTGTCGATGCCGGAACATGTCCGGAACAATCTGGTTTACGGCGCGAAACTGTATGTTTCCTTCGAAGGAAAGGCAATGCATTTCTTCGATCCGGAATCCACCAACAATCTTCTCTACTAAATCAAACGAAAATTGAAAAAGGGAAAACGCAAGAGGGAAGACCTTCCTGCGTTTTCCTTAGAAGGAGCAGTTATGAAGAAAAAAGGACTGATCATACTGATGGCACTGTTATGTACGGCAATGATGCTGACCGGCTGCAAGGACCGGAAACCTGAAATCGTGGATGATAATTACCGCAATGTTTATGAGATCTTCGTGGCTTCATTTAACGATTCCGACGGAGACGGTGTCGGCGATTTGAACGGAGTTACCCAAAAACTCGACTATATTGAGGACATGGGATATACCGCGATTTGGATGATGCCGATCCACCCGAGTCCGTCCTATCATAAATACGATGTGACCGATTACTATAACATCGATAAATCCTACGGAACTCTCGAAGATTTCGACAAGCTGGTGGAAGAGGCGCATAAGCGCAATATTCATATCATCTTGGACTTGGTTGTCAACCATACATCCAGTTCCCATCCGTGGTTTGTGAGCGCTAAGACAGCGTACGCGAACAACAAGGAATCCGAGTATCTCGATTGGTACAATTTCGCGGATCATTTTATGCAGGGGTATTCGAAGATCAACAATACTGCTTACTATGAAGCGCGGTTTGTTGATTCGATGCCGGATCTGAACCTGTCCAACGAAGAAGTCCGTGCGGAAATCGTCAAGATCATGAAGTTCTGGCTGGACCGCGGGACAGACGGGTTCCGCTTGGACGCAGTGACCAGCTATTACACCGGCAATCACGGATACAGTGCGGATTTCGTAAACTTCATCGCGGAAGAAGCCAAGAAGATCAAGGAAGACTGTTACATCGTCGGAGAGTGCTGGGAATCGGATTCCGTCATCAAACAATACTACACATCCCATGCGGATTCCTTCTTCCATTTCTCTTTGTCCCAGGGAGACGGCGCCATCGTTCGCAGTCTCAAGTCATCTTCACCGGCAGTTTCCTATAAGACGGCGATGAAGAAAGCC
>CACYEP010000146.1 GCA_902773425.1 uncultured Erysipelotrichaceae bacterium
TGCGAAAGCATTCTTAATCTGGCTCTATTCCGAAGAAGGCTGGAAGGGCAACGGCGAATTAAAGATCGATGACGGTTCCGTTTACAAAGGAATGTCCGGCCGTTTCGGCGACTACTCCGGCAACCAGGCGAACCCGGTAGCGGAAGGCGACCTTTCCGTTAAGGAATGGAAGAAAGTTCTGATTCAGGAAGATGCTGAACAGGCAGCTGAATACAGAGCGGATGTTGAAGACTTCATCCAGAAAATCAAAGGCTAATCAATCATAAGTTGGCATAAGAGGAAGGCGACTGACTGTAAGAGGCCAGTGCCTTCCTTTGCTTCACAGAGGTAAAAATGAGAGTAAGAATTCTTGCGTTGTTGATGGTTTTTTCCATTACATTCTCTATTCTTCATGCCTATGCAGCCGATATGCCGACGTCCGAATTATCGGAGAGAACGAAACAGTCCATTGAAGAGTACTATCAGTCTCATTTTGACGAGATCGTAAACTTTATAACATGTGAGCCGCTTTATAAAAACGAAATCGTTACGGAAAACGATTTGGATTTGGCTCATTCTTACCGTGTTTGGGTGTTTAACGGAAATACGGATGAGTATATTGATAAAAGATTGTCCGATTTTCCTTATCAGTATACGGAAATATGGGCAGATATCGGGCATCATTCCTATCTCGTTTTTAATGACAAAGAGTCTTTTCAGATGTCGAGAGGGGTGACGACGTTCAGTGACTCACCGATCATTGATGTTGATCGTGCTATTCAACGGATGGATGGACAATTTGGAGCAGGACAATACCGGTATTTCTACGCTTATTATGCCCCGCTTTCACTGAGGGTCGCCGTCGTCGTGGATGCGGAAGGAAAAGAGTATATTTACTCATTCTATTATGCAATGGAAGATTTCGGAATGGAAAATGATGTCTTCATGACGACAGGAGACTTCTTGCGCGCGGTAAGCCCAATCGTGCATGAGATGATGCAGGGACAGGGAGAGAATACTACCGGAGGCGGATTTATCCCGGCCGATGCGAAAACATCTGCAGACCTTTCCGGTTTGTATTGGGTGCTGTTGCCCATCGGATGTGTCTTTGGGAGCGTCTTTGTTTTTGATTATCTCCAAAAAAGGAAAACGAGCCGATCGTAAATCACGGGACTCTAGGATTATTGGGCGCCGTTCATGAAGAACACAATCTGATAAGCTTACTTAAACTGGGATGACCGGTGACGGGATCGAGGAGAACAACAGCAGAAGATAATAAAACAATGAGAAGAAAACTTATGTTGACTGGGATGACGATATGCATTATATACGGGCTTTGTATTGTTAAAGTTCATGCATTGACCACGAATATATTGAGCGTTTATCGTTATCAGCAGCAAAATTCACAATGGTGTTGGGCAGCTTGTGCCCAAATGGAAGGAAAATATCTGACCGGTTCTTTCAGAGCTCAATGGGAAATGGTGAATTTTATTTTGGGGAATCCGGATGCAAACCAAGGAGTGAACAGTTTGCAATTGCGAAACGCCTGTAAGTACGCAACTTATAATAATCACTCATTCGGTGAAACGGGAAGTTTTCTCTATTATTCATCATATAAAACCAACATTGATCAATCTAAGCCATTGGTGTTATGGCTTTCAAATTATGACTATGGTTCAGGAAATCACGTTGTTTTCGCATATGGATATCTTCCGTATGAAAACACGGATGGCATCAGGTTTTACGACCCTTTAAAACAAGTTAATAACGTGTCGACAATAACGCATACCAAACTGCGTTATGGTTACGATAGTGCAGTAGGGCAATGGACGAATACCATCTGCCCGTAGGAGGCTTTAAATGAAAAAACGATGGAACAGGATCAAAACATTTTTCAGCAAGCCGTACAACGTCTTACTGGTGTTGTTCTTGGTGATTTTAACGTTTTTAGTTGTTTTCCCGCTTATTTCGATTGTCCGGGATACGTTTATCGTTCATGCGCAGGAAAAAACCCGTGTTCATCAGGCGGTAGGCACATTCACCACATATCATTGGATCCGGGCATTCGCAAGTGAATTCAGCAATTCGTTACTATGGGAACCGATCCGTCACAGTATCGTGACATCCGCGTGGGCATGCGTGGTCGCGATTGCGATCGGCGGTTCGTTCGCGTGGCTGGTATCCCGTACGGATATGGCATGGAAAAAGGTTTTGACAAAATTATTTATCTTCCCGTATATCATGCCGAGCTGGACTTTGGCTCTTGCGTGGAAGAACTTCTTCAAAAATGTCGCGGTTACCGGTTCGGCCGGCATCTTCACCGCGATTACAGGTCTGGTGACACCGACCTGGTTCGGATACGGAGAATTCCCGATCATCATCGTGACGGGCATGCACTATGCGCCGTTTGCGTATATTCTGATCGGCGGTATATTACATAACATGGACGCCAACCTCGAAGAGGCGGCGATCATCTTAAAAACAAAGAGAGCCCGCATGTTCTGGCGGATCACGATTCCGATCGTTATGCCGGCCGTGCTGAGCACGATTATCCTGGTATTCTCGGGCGCGATGGCATCCTTCGCGACGCCGCAGTTCTTGGGCTTACCGGTAAGGTACTATGTATTGACCACGGAGTTATATGCCGCGATCAACGGCACCAATCCGGGGGTCGGGTATATCCTGGCGCTAGTTATGATCGTATTGTCGGTATTGATCATGATGATCAACCAATGGCTGATCGGCACCAGAAAATCTTATGCGACAGTTACCGGTAAGAGCGCAAACATCTCGATCTTCCATCTGCGCAAGTGGAAGTATCCGATCACAATCGTTGCGACGTTTGTCGTTATGTGCATGTCGGTGATTCCGTTGGTTACGTTCGCGCTGGAATCGGTGATGCAGATGCCGGGAGATTACCGGTTATCCAATATGACCTTAAGCTTCTGGATCGGCCAGTCGCAAGGCCATAACTCGATTCAGGATCAGCCGGGCATCCTGCTGAATCCGGAAGTTTACCGTACTTTATGGAACTCTTTGAAATTATCGTTCACCTGCGCGATCGGCGCCGGTACGTTAGGTTTCCTGGCAGGATATTGCATCGTACGCAGAAGAGGAAGCTTATTATCCAGAACGGTTGAAAACTTAACGTTTATTCCGTATCTGATCCCGTCGATGGCTTTGGCGGCGATTTATCTGTCGATGTTCTCGACGCAGCACGGTATTATTCCTTCGCTGTACGGTACGTTTGCGATGCTGGCATTAATCGGTACGGTCAAGTATCTGCCGATGGCTTCGAGAAGCGGTGTTAACTCAATGATGCAGCTGTCTCCGGAAATTGAAGAAGCAGGTATCATCATGGGTGTTCCGTGGGTGAAGCGTATGACCCGGATCATTGTTCCGATCGAAAAATCAACCATTGTTTCAGGATATCTCTTACCGTTTATCTCGGGCATGAGAGAACTGAGCTTGTTCGTTATCCTGGTTGCCGCAAACAACCGCGTACTTACCACATTGCTGTTCTTCTATGATGAAAAGGGGTTCACCCAGTTCTCCAACGCAGTTAACCTTTTGATCATCATTGTTGTATTGATTATTAACTTCACAGTTGAAAAACTGACCGGAGCTTCCATTGAGAAAGGTGTAGGAGGTAATTAAAATGCCAACCATTCGTTTAGTAAATGTTACGAAAAAATTCGGGAAAGGCTCATTGGCCGTTGACCGTTTGAACATGGAAATCAAAGACGGGGAATTCGTATCCCTGTTAGGACCTTCCGGATGCGGAAAAACGACGACCCTCCGTATGATCGCCGGTTTGGAAACTCCGACCGAAGGTGAGATTTATTTTGACGATGAATGCGTCTTCTCCGATGAAAAGGGAATCAATCTTTCCCCGGATAAGAGAAACGTAGGATTCTTGTTCCAGAACTACGCGTTATGGCCGCATATGACCGTTTACAAGAACATCTCGTTCGGCTTGGAAAATATGAAGTGGCCGAAAGATAAGATCGATGCGCGCGTGAAGGAAATCTGCAAGATCATGCGCATTGAGGAATATATCAGCCGTTATCCGGCGGAATTGTCCGGCGGTCAGCAGCAGCGTGTTGCGATTGCGCGTACTTTGGCACCGAATCCGAGAGTCTTACTGATGGATGAACCGTTATCGAACCTGGATGCGAAATTACGTAATGATATGCGCGCGGAGTTAAAGAGATTACATTTAACGACCGGAAGCACCTTCGTATATGTAACGCATGACCAGTCCGAAGCTATGACCTTAAGTACGAAGGTTGCCCTGATCAAGCTGGGATTACTGCAGCAGTATTGCCCGCCGTTAGAACTCTACGGCGAACCGAACAACATCTTCTGCGCAGACTTCATGGGAAATCCGTCGATGAACTTCGTGAACTGTCACGGTGTGAAAGAAGGGGATCATGTAGTTCTGCACGCAGGTCATTTCACGGTGAAATTCATGCCGAATGAAAAACTGGATCTTGAGCCGGAACATGATTATGTCCTCGGTGTACGTCCGGAATTTGTACATGTCGGTGATCAGGGTATTGAAGCTACGGTTATCTCCTCGTTACCGTCCGGTATGGAAACTACGCTTTCCTTGGCAGTCAAGGATATTACGTTATCCGCGGTAGCATTCGGAAGCGTCGACTTCAAGATGGATTCCACGGTTCATTTCAATTTCGAAGGAAACCGCTATGTATTATTCGACAAGGAAACCCAAAACAAGCTGGGATTAGGTTCCCTGGAGATTGTTGAATAAGATGAAAAAGAAATCCGATTTCACATGGGACGGATTCTTCAATAAGCTCGCAGGACGGTTGATGAATATCGTCCTGCTGGGCTTTTTTACGATGTTGGGATGTATCCTTATAATCCCCGCAGGAGCCTCTTTGACGGCCGTAAACGTTGCGATGAAGTCTTACCTGCTGGAAGACGATCCGAAGCCTCTGAAGACTTTATGGGCCGCTTTCAAGGAGAATTTCAAACTATCGACCGTTGTATGGCTGATTCACCTCGTATTCATTGCGGTGCTGATCATTGATTTCCTGTATTACCGCGCGGGAAGCGGAACTCTGGATATCCTGGCGCAGACCGCGGTGTTCGTGCTGATTATTCTTCTGGCGTTTGAATTGCTGCTGGTATTTGTAGTGATTGCGGAGAAGATGGAAACCAATGTCTGGAAAATCATGGGAAAGTCCCTGGATCTTGCGTTTACCTGCATGCTGGAATCCTTCTTCATTCTGGTCATCAGTATCGCGATTCCGATTGCGGCAGTATTCCTGTTCCCGGCGTTTGTGATTGTGCTTCCGGGGGTGATTGCTTATCTGAGCTGGCAGATTTTGCCGAACATGTTACAGAAGTACAAGTTCCGAAAAGGCAATGCCCAATATCAGCGCGATAGGCGAAAAGAAGAGGAACAGAAACAGATCAAGAAGTAAAGCGGAAGAATGTAATCTTCCGTTTTCTTTTGCGCCGCGGTTGTACTACAATAAAATATCAGGTCACGGAGGTATGAAATATGGCTTGTACAACGATATTGGTAGGTAAGAAGGCGAGTTACGACGGATCGACGATGATAGCGCGCAACGATGACGGATTCTTCGATGAGAAGAAACTGATTGTTGTTGATCCGAAAAAACAGCCTAAGAAATATAAGAGTGTCATCGGGCATCTGGAGATCGAACTGCCGGAGAATCCGATGCGTTATACATCGACCCCGAGTGTTTCAGACAAGAACGGCATCTGGGCGGCTAACGGAATCAATGAAGCGAATGTTGCGATGACCGCTACGGAAACGATTACTTCGAATCCATTGGTTCTCGGCGCGGATCCGTATGTCAAATATGTAAAGGCGGAAAAACGCGGCGAAAAGGATAAAGCCGGAGGCCTCGGGGAAGAAGATCTGGTGGTATTGGTGATTCCGTATATCCGCAGCGCCAGAGAAGGTGTCGAACGTTTAGGATCCCTCTTGGAGAAATACGGCACTTATGAACCCAACGGCATTGCGTTTTCCGACGCAGATGAAATCTGGTGGTTGGAGACCATCGGCGGACATCATTGGATCGCAAGACGGGTCAGGGATGAAGAATACGTCATCATGCCCAATCAGTTCGGTATCGACAAATTTGATTTCAAGGATGCCTTCGGCGCGAAAAAAGAATATATGTGCAGCGCCGATCTGAAGGAATTCATCCGGGAAAATCATCTTGATTTAAACAATGACGGAACCTTCAATCCGCGCAATGTGTTCGGATCCCACTCGGATTCCGACCATGTCTACAACACACCGCGGGCATGGTTCATGGGGCGTTATTTCAATCCGACTTCGTACAGGTGGGATGGAGAAAACGCCGACTTCAAGCCCGAGAGCGACAATATTCCGTGGTCCTTCGTGCCGGAGCGCAAGATTACACCGGAAGATGTCAAATACATCCTGTCTTCATACTATCAGGGAACTCCGTATAATCCGTACAGTTCGGTGAATCATCCGGAGAAGGGGATTTACCGCACGATCGGAATCGGACGCACGGGAGTCATGGCGATTTTACAAATCCGCGGGTACATGCCTAAAGAGATACAGGCATTGGAATGGATCTCCTTCGGATCCAACGCGTTTAACGCTTCATTGCCGGTATATGCGAACATAGATAAGATGCCGAAATACTTGAGCAATGTCACTCTGGATGTGTCCACGGAAAACTTTTATTGGTCAAGCCGGCTGATCGGAGCCCTGGCGGATCCGTATTACGGTTCGGCCATCCAGCTGATTGAGCGCTACCAGGCTGCGGTAGCCAACGGAGGTCACCGGTTGGTCCATGAATATGATGCGAAGATGAAGGATACCGGGGATTTCAGCCTGATTGAAAAAGCGAACGAAGAACTCTGCGATATGGCAAAGAAGGAAACGGTCAAGTGTTTGAACCAAGTCCTTCTGAACGCTTCGAAAGGCATGAAAAACAATTATAACCGCGCCGATAATTAAGACATGAAAAAAGCCATCCGCCGGGATGGCTTTTTTACTATTTGTCAATCTTTCCGCCGAGCTTCTGGTAGATCTCATCGATTTCGATATCGTTGAGTCCGTAGTCACATTCGGAATTCTGAATGAAATCTGTGATTTCCGAGAACTTGACGATTTTCGCGGTGTTCAGAAGAACGTGCGAGATATCCGCGTTATCGGATACCGCGACAGCCTTCAGGATTCCTTTGCCTTCGGTAACTTTTTTGACATGTTCATCGTATTCCTTCAGATGGACGACCGGGTTTTCAATCTTATAGTTTTTCAAACCTTCGCCGTCATCTCTGCGGACATACCAGTTTCCCGTGTCTTTCCCGTGAAGCTCTCCGCCCGGGTTCATATACGCAAAGGTAACGATTCCCTTGGTGTGAATGATTGTGCAAAGCTGCGTGACAATCTGACCTTCCCGGTTGGATACGGTGGAATATACGATACGGTGGCGTCCGATCAGCTTTTTGAGCTTTCCGGACTTAGAGATGTCATTCTGAACGTTGATCTTGTAGAAGTAATCAATCAGATAGTTGTCGTATAAATGCGGAAAGATGGCGTTCTTGTAACTTTTGTAGCTCGTCGCTGCCCTGAACAGAAACAGCAGTACGATGAAGGATACAACAACTACAAGGAAGTATTCCATTTTTCCCATTACAGCGTGACACCTCTCTTGAAGATCGCGATTTCCTTATACTCGTGGGTTTCGTTGTTGGTCTTACGGTCGCCGTTTACGTAATCCACAATCTGTTTGATAAAGAGATCCGCGGCTTCATCCATGGTGGTATCTTCCGTCAGGATACCCGCGTTGAAGTCGATCCAATGAGGTTTCTTGTTGTAGATGTCGGAGTTGGTGGAGACCTTGCAGGTCGGAATGAATCCGCCGAACGGTGTTCCTCTTCCGGTTGTAAACAATACCATCTGGCTTCCGGCTGCGCCAAGTACCGTAGTGGATACCAAGTCGTTTCCCGGGCCGTATAACAGGTTCAATCCCGGAACGGTGCGCTTTTCGCCGTATTGGATCGTACCGTCAATAATCGCGGTGCCGCCTTTTTGGATACAGCCGCAGGACTTATCTTCCAGAGTCGTAATACCGCCGGCCTTGTTGCCCGGAGACGGATTTTCATAGACAACCTGATGGTTATCGATGAAATACTGTTTGTAGTCATCGATCAGTTTCACGATTTGGTTGAAGACATCTTCGTTTCTTGCACGGTTCATCAATAAGTGTTCCGCGCCGAACATTTCCGGAACTTCCGTCAGGATGATGTTTCCGCCGTAGGATAATACACGGTCGGAGAATCTTCCCAGAAGCGGATTCGCAGTGATTCCGCTTAAGCCGTCCGAACCGCCGCACTTCAGACCGAAGGTTAAATCGGACCATTCGACCGGTTCGCGGCGATCATTCTTCATGTTCGCGTAGAGTTCTTCCAGCGCCTTGCCGGCTTCTTCGACTTCATCATCGACTTCCTGGCAATTGAAATAGCGGATGCGGTCTTTATCGAAGTTTGTCAATCCTTCATAGAAGGTGTGCAGCTGGTTGTTTTCGCAGCCGAGTCCCAATAACAGCACACCGCCGGCATTCGGATGGGTTACGATATCGCGTAAGATCGCAACGGTTGCGTTATGGTCATCTCCCATCTGCGAACAGCCGTAGGGATGTTCGAAGGTGAAGATGCCGTCGATGTCCGAAAGATCGTGGGAATCACGGAAATTGCGGACAATGCGCTTAGCGAGGGAATTAATGCAGCCGACGGTCACAATGACCCATAATTCGTTGCGGATGCCGACCGTACCGTTTTTCCGGCGGAAACCGGTCAGTTTGTACGGGGATTCGCAATGAACGTCATTCTGCGGCACCGGGTTGTAGTGATATTCCAGAATACCCTCGAGGTTGGTGCGCATGTTGTGGGAGTGTACATGTTCTCCCGCTTGAATCTCTGCGGTAGCGCGGCCGATGATCTGGCCGTATTTAATGATGTGTTCACCCTCATGGATGGTGCGTAACGCAATCTTGTGACCCTTTGGGATATCGCGGTCCAGAACAAGGTTTTCCGCCGCATCGCCCGCATGCAGGTCATGAAGTGCTACACAGACATTGTCATTCGGATGAATGTGGATGGTGTTTCTCATAAGCCGAACTCTTTGGCTAAAGCTTCTCTGACACCGTTCTTACGGAGTTCTTTGAACGATTCGGTGACGAACGCTTTTGCGCCTTTCATGGAATCGAAATCATATTCCCAATGCGGTAAAGACATAACATGTTCTACGATTTCCTCATCGGAATGGGTGCCGTCATAGAGGTTCGCCCACATTTCGAGGAATTCCGGATCATCCTTGACTAAGGAGGAACCGTCTTCGGCCTTTAAGGAATACATGTTGAATAAGCACGCTAAGGAGAATAACGCATGTTTCGGCAGTTCGCCGGTCTTTGCGTAAATCGCGGTTGCGGACGGAAGGATACGGGTCTTGTACTTGGTCATGGAGTTTAACGAAATCGTCAGTAATTCATGACGGATCGTCGGGTTCATGAAACGTTCGAAGACATCGTTGGTGAACGATTCGCATTCTTTCTCGGTCAGCTTGATGGTCGGCCATACTTCGTTCTTCATGAAGTCGTTCAGGTAGGTGCGGCAGGTTTCATCGTTCATCATTTCGGAAACGAGTTCCTTGCCCATCTGATACGCAATCGGAACCATGCAGGTATGCGCGCCGTTTAAGATCTTGACTTTGCGTTCCTTATACGGTTTTACGTTATCGGTTAAGATGATGTTCAGTCCCGCTTTGTCTACCGGGAAGACATCCTTCAGGCTGAAGTCGCCTTCGACAACCCACAGGTGGAAGATTTCGCCCTTGACCATGTTGTTGTCCACGTAGCCGAGTTCTTCGCGCAGCTTGTCAACCTGATCGCGCGGATAACCCGGAACGATACGGTCAACCAATGTGTTGTAATACTTGTTGGCGGTGGTTAACCAGTTGATGAAGTCTTCATCGAAGCCTTTGTCGCGGGACAATTTCACGAGGCAGTTCTTCAATTCATCGCCGTTGTTGTCGATCAATTCGCATGCGATGATGTAAAGTCCGGCTTCCTTCGCGCCGTGGAAATAGTCATAACGTGCTTTCAGTAACGCGAGTAATTTGCCCGGATAGGTCTTCGGGGTGTGTTCGAAATCCAGATCGGTCGGATCGTACGCGATGCCGGCTTCGGTCGTGTTGGAAATCGTAATCTTCAGATCTTCGCTCTTCGCGTAAGACAGGTAATGTTCGTATTCGGTATACGGGTTGATGAAGTCTTCGAGAACGTCGATCACTTCGCGGTGACGGATGACTTCTCCGTTCTGTACACCTTCCAGAAGAAGTGTGTAGAGTCCGTTCTGCGCTTCGAGGTCTTTGACTCTTCCGAAGGCTAACGGCTGAACGACTGCGACACCGCCGTTGAAATCGGTTTTGTTGTCGATGGTCTGGATGAACCAGTCAATGAATGCACGTAAGAAGTTTCCTTCTCCGAACTGCATGATCTTGACGGGGCGGTGAGTTTTCTTCACCAATGCTTCATTTAATGTTTCCATTTAGGATCTCCTTTATTTGCAACATGATTTTACCACGTGTTTCCTTAATCTTATAGAAAAACAATTCGAAAAGACAAAAAAACGGAAGACATGTCGTCTTCCGTATCCGGAATTAACGGTAAATCTTTTTGTAAAGCGCGATCATGTCTTCTTCCGTGACGTTTTTGATCGTGTTGGAAGGGGATCCGCTGAGGTAGGCATCGTGCGCCATTTTTTCGATGGAGGCGAAGTAGGTTTCTTTGTCGATTCCAAGTTCGCTCATTGTCGGAACATTCAGGCGGTGAAGAAGTCCCGAAAGCTGTTCAAGGAAAGCGTGCGCTGCCTTGACATCATTGTCTTCATTTCCCGCGAATCCCAGGGATCTTGCGATTTGCGCGAATTTGTCATAGGCGCCGTCCACGGCGAAATTCATGCATTCTTCCAATAAGATCGCGTTGGATAAACCGTGCGGCACATGGAACAATGCGCCGATCGGACGGGACATGCCGTGTACGATCGTTACGGACGCATTGGTGAAGGCCAAACCTGCCTCGGTGGCAGCCAGGCTCATCTGGATACGTGCCTGTTCGTTGGACGGATCGTTGTAACAGGTCTCGAGATTTCCGAAGATCCGCTTGATTGCGGAAAGAGAGAATGTCTCGGATAACGGCTGGGCCTTGCGGGATGTGTAGGATTCCACAGCGTGGCAAAGGGCATCAATGCCGGTGTGCGAGGTAACGCTTTTGGGAGCGGTCATCGTGAATTTCGGGTCGACAACAGCCATGGCCGGAATTAAGCAGGCACCCGTCAGTAACATCTTCACTTTCGTAGAGGTGTCATTGATGATCGTGAACTTGGTGACTTCCGAACCGGTTCCCGCGGTTGTCGGGATGGCGACCAGCCCGGGCATTTTTACGTCGATCAGTTTTCCCATGTAGGAAGCGATCGGGCAATCGGACACCGACATCATACCGATGGCTTTGGCGCTGTCGATCGGAGATCCGCCGCCTAACGCGATCAGGAAATCGCATCCGTTGTCTTTGTAAGCCTTAAGGCCGTCCATGATCATGAGGTCGTTCGGTTCGGAATTGATGCCGTCATAGATGACATAATCGATGTTGTTTTTACGGCATGCGTCTTCCAGGACTGCGGCATTTCCAAGTTTGACCATCATGGAATCCGTGACGATCAAAGCCTTTTTGCCGAAGGAAGAGAACTTCTTCGCGGCATTTTCCAGCGCGCCGGAACCGGAGATGATTTCACGCGGAGCCAGGAATGAGTAGGCCATGTTATTTCACCATGTACTTTCTGATCAGCTGGACTAAGGAATCATAACCGCTTAAGAACTGGTTGATGGTTGCCAAGAAGGCGCCGTAGTGTTCGAACTCTTCCGGCTGCAGTCCCTTCGGGAAGTATGCCTTACGGAATTCTTCGAGAGTTAACAGTTCGTTCAGGAGCTTTTCGTCAACCGGCGTATCCATGTTGTTTTTGACTTCGACATCCGCCGCGTTGTACTTTCTTTGCCACTTGTAAGGAATGGTTAAGATGAGGTCGCCGCCGATGAATTCTTCGAAATGGTTCATGCAGCGGAAAGCCGCAACCAGCAGTTTCGTACGGAAACCGCGTTCCTTGTAGATTCTGTAGGCATTTTTGACGACCGCGACGCCTGCCATGTCATACGCTTCGGAATGTAACAGGGTATCGGTGGATCCGTAATGCGCCTTCAGATAATCGTCGGTGCGTCCTGCCATGATCGTGCATACCGGATGCATCCATTCGGTGGATAAGCCTTCCGCTTCGCGTCTTGCCAAGCCGCGTTCAACCGCTTCTGCAACCGCAACTGCCTGTGCGCAGGTGAAGGAAACCGTCGCGTTGATTGAGATGCCTCTGTAAGTAAGTTCTTCCATGGCTTCGACGCCTGCCTTGGATGCCGGAAGCTTGATCTGGCTGTTTTCGGTGACGGCCGCGAGTTCAACCGCGTGCGCGATCATCTTTTCTTTGTTGTTGTAGAATTTCGCGTTGGTCTGGAAGGAGATGCGTCCTTTCTGGCCTTTGGTTTCGTAGTACATCGGCTGTAATAATTTGGAAGCTTTGAGTCCGAGAGCCTTGATGACTTCCCAGGCGATTTCGTCTTCCGAGTAGGACGGATGGTCTTTGATCAGCTGTTCGATGGTCGGCTCCCAGTCTTTCAGTTCATTCTTCAGAACATTTCCGACGATGACAGGGTTGGTGGTCGCTCCGGAAGCTCCGTTTTCCATCGCGTAGGAGAGTTCCATGCACGAGCAGGAGTCGTTCCAGACTTCGGTAGCGGGGAATTTTTGTACAGTTTCGAGTAATTTGTTCATGATTTATCGTTCCTTTCCTCTCATTTGTGAGTTTTGATGAATTTCTGCGTAAGATTTGATAAAATTGAGTTGTTAATCAGCAATGAGGTGATCATATGAAATATAACCGTGTTCAGGAAATACGTCAGTATGTAGAGTCCCGTCACTCGGTGAGCAACGAGGAGCTCTTAAAAGAATTTGATATATCCATCCAGACGCTTCGCCGTGATTTGAAGGGCTTGGAAGAGGAAGGATACATCACCAAGGTCTACGGAGGCGTTGTATACAACGAACCGACGACCAAGGCGGAAGTGGATGCGTTAGAGAAACGCGAGGCTTCCAATGCCGAAGAGAAGGATTACATCGGCAAGCTCGCCGCAAGTTTCGTGGAAGATAACGATGTCATCTTCATCGACTCGGGAACAACCGCATACCGGATGCTGAAGTATCTCGGGCATGTGAAGAACGTCACTGTCATTTCCCATTGCCTGGACGTGATGCTGGAATGCCGGAAGATGAAGAACCTGACCGCGATCTGCGCAGGCGGATCTTTGCATCCGGAAACCGGCACATTCCTGGTGGATACCAGTTTTTATCCTTACAACTACAACAAGTGTTTTATCTCCGCAGTCGGGATTTCCACCGTGCGCGGAATGACGAACACGTATCTGCAGGAAGGATTTATGAAACATCATGTCATCGCGCACAGCCATAAGGTGTTCGTGGTGGCCGATCATACGAAGTTCGATGTCATTGCGTTCAATCACTTCGCGGATTTCTCGGAAGTCCAGGTGATGATCACCGATAAGGAGCCTCCGAAAAAGTACGAGAAGATTTTGGAAAGCAATCAGATCAAAATCGTATACTGATGTTCCGGTTCCGTCTAAATAGTAGACGCGCACGTGCGGATTGTCAATAAAAAATTGATAATAATTTGATAATATTGATAAATTGTTGAGCAAATTTGCGAAAAGAAAATATACAACCTGAAAAAGTTGTGCTATAGTACAGAATGTAATTTGTCTGGAGGGTAAAATATGACATTACTGGATATCCTGAATCCGAACATTATCGACCTTGAAGTAGAAGGCACGACCAAAGACGAAGTTCTCCATCATATGGCAAACGATCTGTATAACGAGGGCTATATCAGCGATGTGGAACAGTTTGTGAAAGACATCTATGAACGTGAGGCGGAAGGCCCTACCGGAATGGGCAGCCAGATCTCCATTCCGCACGGAAAGAGCCAGGCAGTCAAGAAAATCGGCATTGCCATCGGCAGAACCCTGCATCCGATCCGCTGGGAATCCAGCATGACCGATGACGGCTTCCAGGACACCCGTCTGATCTTCTTATTCTGCGTAAGCGCGGACAATGAATTCGCGAGAAACCATATGCTTCTTTTGAGCGAACTGGCCGGCAAGCTCGGAAATGACGCACGCGTCGCGAAGCTTGCGGAAGCGGAAACAAAGGAAGAAATTGTACGCTTAATTCTCTGTGACGACAGTGAATTGGAAGGCGTAAAACCGCTTCAGGAAGAAGAAATCGTAGATCTGGATATTGATTTATAATCAAAACATGATCAAAACTTGGTCACGGCGGTGATTTTTTGCAGAGCAAACCGCAGAAATATTGTGACTCGCAATTGTGTAAGCGGTTTCCCTGTGATAAATTATCGGTGATATATAGATGATAAGGAGGTACTCTCTATATGAAGATTTTAGCAGTTACAGCATGCACGGCAGGAATTGCTCACACCTATCTCGTGGCAGAAAAACTTCAGAAAGCCGCCGAAGAATTAGGCCATGAAATCAAGGTGGAAACCCAGGGTTCCGCAGGTATCGAAAACGAAATCACCGAAGCGGATGTCGCTCAGGCAGACGTTGTGATTTACGCACATGATATCGCGATCCGCGGCGCTTCCCGCTTCGCAGGCAAAAAAGTTGTCGATGTTCCGATTTCCCTGGCAATGAAGCAGCCGAAGAGCTTGCTCGCTACCATCGAAAAGAAACTCGCAGCAAAGAAATAGCAGAAGAAGAACTGCTTTAACAAATTGAAAAGCAAAACATATTAAAGGGGAGAATTCTAATGAAATTTGCTAACATCAGAAAGCACATTATGACCGGTATCTCGTTCTTGATCCCGATGGTTGTAATGGCTGGTATCATGGGCGCGATCCAGAAGGCATTCAGCTGGAACGGCGTTCCATTATCTGAACCGACTGTTTCCGGCTTAGCTTATTCCGGATACAAGATTTTCAGCATTACTGACTACATGCACATGCTCCAAGAATTAAACGGCAACGGCTTCAACTGGGCTTATGCATTCTTATGCGCAGGTATCGCTTACTCGATCGGCGACCGTCCGGGTATTGTTCCGGGCTTCGCAATCGGTTACTACGCAGGCGGCCCGACCAAGACCGGTTTCGTAGGCGCGATGATCATGGGCTTCATCATTGGTTACATTGTTAAATGGATGAAGAGCTGGAAGATGCCGAAGGCTTTACAGGGTTTAATGCCTGTATTGATTATCCCGGTATTATCCACTGCTTTAGCTACCTGGCTGTTCTTCGGAATCTTCATGGGCCCGATTTCCTCGCTCATGATCGCTTTCCAGAACTGGATCCAGAGCTTAGCTTCCGGTTCCTTATTCGTAGTCGGCGCTGTCATCGGCGCATGCATGGGCTTCGATATGGGCGGTCCGGTTAACAAGACTGCTTCCATGGCTGCTAACGCTTTATACGCTGACGCTCCGGACGGAATCGGCGGATGCGCTGAAACCGCGAAGATTATCGGTGGTATGACCCCGGCAATCGGTATGGGTTTAGCTGCCATCATCGCTCCGAAGAAGTTCACCGAACAACAGAAGAACGCTGCTTACACCTGCATCCCGATGGGCTTATGCTTCATCACCGAAGGTGTATTACCGTTCGTTGCAGAAGATCCGGTACGTGTTATCGGTTCCTCCATGCTCGGTTCTGCAATCGCTTCCGGCTTAGCAATGGTTTGGGGTGTTAACACTCCGGCTGCTCACGGCGGTGTCTTAGTTGCTCCGTTATCCAACAACATCGGTTTATGGCTGCTCGCTTGCGCGATCGGTTCCGTAATCACCGGCGTTCTGTATGCGGTGTTAAAGAAGAAACCGGAAGAAGAAGAAGTTAAAGAAGAAGAAGTTGTTGATTTAGACATCGATCTGTAATCAACTTAAATCGTTCATATAGAAAGAGGACACAAATCTATGTATGTAAACATGAAGTATCTCCTTGATAACGCGAACCGTGACGGTTATGCCGTAATGGCAGTTAACAGCGTTAACATGGAAATGGCAAGAGCTGTCATTGAAGCAGCGGAAGAACTTCATTCTCCGATCATCGTTCAGTTCGGTGTCGGTCAGATGTCGAAACTGGCGCATCCGTCGGAAATGGTTCCGATGATCAAAGCGATGGCAGAAAGAGCGAGCGTTCCGGTATGCTTAAACTTAGACCACGGCCCGTCTTTAGAGGCGGTTGTCGAAGCGATTCATTGGGGTTTCTCCAATGTAATGCTCGACGCTTCTTCCTTACCGTTTGAAGAAAACGTAAGAAGATCCCGTATGGTTGTTGATTTAGCACACGCAAAGGGTATCAGTGTTGAAGCGGAATTAGGTCATGTCGGCCAGGCGGCGGACGGCGATGACAACCGTGATGACTTATACACGAATGTTGCTCAGGCCAGAGAATTTGTTGATCGTACCGGTGTTGACGCATTAGCGGTAGCAATCGGCACGGCGCACGGTAATTATCCGAAGGGATATGTTCCAAAACTTGATTTCCAGAGACTTGCGGAACTCAAAGCGGAATTAAAGATGCCGTTAGTATTGCACGGCGGCTCCGGTTCCGGTGAAGAAAACATCCGTAAGGCTGTGGCAGGCGGTATCAATAAGATCAATGTCTGCACCGACGCATTCCACGCGGCAGAAGACGCGATGAAGGCGAAATGGGAGGAAGCTCCGGGTACAGATTATCTGAATATCATGATGACTGCGGAAGCAGCGATCAAGAAATTCGTGAAAGATTATATCCGCTTGATCGGATCAAACGATCGTTATATTTTCGAAGCTGCAGACAACGGCAGCAAGGAATAACTGTATCGCTCAGCAGGCGGAAGGGAAATCCTTCTGCCTGCTTTTTATGAAGAAACTGAATTTGCGTATTCGTCCTGAAATATCAGGCATTATATAAAGGAGAAAGAAACTATGAAAATCGCAATGATTAATGAATTTTCGCAGGCAGCGAAGAATGAAATCGTCTTAAGCGCGTTAAAAGAAGTCGTTGAACCGATGGGACACACTGTCTACAACACCGGTATGTCCACCGAAGAAGCTCCGTTACAGCTTGGTGAGCCGGGCTATCTTACCTATCTGAACATCGGTGTGCAGGCAGCGTTATTGCTGAACTCCGGCGCGGTAGACTTCGTTGTTACCGGATGCGGAACCGGCCAGGGCGCCTTGATGGCATGCAACATGATGCCGGGCGTTGTCTGCGGTTACTGCATCGAACCGTCGGATGCTTATCTGTACTTACAGATCAACAACGGTAACGCGTTATCCTTACCGTATGCGAAAGGCTTCGGATGGGGCGCGGATGTCAACCTCCGCAACATCTTCAAGGTAGCGTTCGGTTCCCCGAAGGGAATGGGCTATCCGGCAGAACGCAAGGAATCCCAGAACCGTAACGCAGCGAAACTGAACGAAGTGAAGGCTGCCATCGCGAAACCGTTGGTAGAAGGCTTAAAGGCTATGGACCAGGATGTTGTCCGCAAGAGCTTAACTCCGCGTTTCCTGGAATGCTTCAATGCCGGCTGCAAGGATCCGGAATTAAAAGCATTCGTTGACAGCGTATTAAACGCGTAAAACAGTTTGGATTAAAGAAGAAACACTATCTCGGTTTTCACTCGGAAGCTGAGATAGTGTTTGCAATTACCCGGAAAAAACTATGAATATGATTCCGGTACCGGACAATGGACGAAAACTGTTGCAGCCATTTCATAGGAGATGTGTATGAAAAAAGTGCTTTTAGTTTGCTTCTTGACGTTGTTGTGTGTATCCGGAAACGCAAGAGATGTTCCTTCTTCTGAACTGTCTAAAGATATTCAGGATAGAATTTCATAGTATTATCATAAGTATTTTGCAGATATCAGCAATTTGATTCTCACCGGTTCATATTATCAGGGAGAGCCGGTGACAGATTCGGATCTTCGTCACCCTCGGAATCATTCTATTGGGTTATATTGCCGGTGGGAATCGCATTTGCAGGTTTCTTGTTTTTCTCCGGGGAAAGAAAAAATAAGGATTTAAAACAGCAGCAGTTTTGCTGCTTTAGGAGGTTATATGCAACAGTTATTTCTTCCGCGTTATACGATCGGACCGGACGCGTATGAGGCAATCGAGCCTCTGGTTTCCGGATACGGCCGGAAACTGGCTTTGGTTCATGGGGAAAAAGCCTTCAGGGCGAGTCAGGCCAAACTTCTTCCGGCGCTGAAGAATTTTGAAACCGTCTACGAAGGAGTCTACGGGAAAGAAGCTTCCTGGGACAATATTCATGCGCTGATCAACAATGAAGATGTCAAGAACGCCGACGCGATTCTGGCAATCGGCGGAGGCAAATGCATCGATGTCGCGAAGGTGGCGGGAGACCGTTTAGGTATTCCGGTATTCTCTGTAGCGACGATTGCGTCAACCTGCGCGGCGGTGACCAAAATCAGCATCATCCACAACAATGACGGTTCCTTCAAGGAAATCGTGAAACTGAATGAACCGCCGGTACATTGTTTCATCGACAGCGACATCATCGCGGCTTCCCCGGCAGAATACTTCTGGGCAGGCATGGGTGACGCGATGGCGAAACATGTCGAGTGCGAATTCTCCGCAAAGAACGACGTACTGGATTTCGCGAGTGAGTACGGGCGCATCGTATCGGAGCTTTGTTTCAAACCGATGATCGAACACGGTCCGGCGGCCTATGAATGTGTGAAGAACCATCAAAACTCTGCGGCTGTCGAACAGGTGATCTTGAGCATCATCATTGCGACCGGTTCGGTATCCGTGGCGGTCCATCCCAACTACAACAGCGCCGTTGCCCATGCGTTATATTACGGTCTGACGGTGCGTGAATGGATGGAACGTAAACACCTGCACGGAGAAATCGTATCGTACGGAACTCTGGTGCAGCTAGTTGTTGACAAACAATGGGAGAACCTTGCGAAGGTTTATGCCTTCAATAAGGCCGTAGGATTACCGACAAAACTCGCAGACTTGGATCTTACGGCGGATGATCCGCTGGACGATGTGCTGGATGCGACGGTAGTCAACCAGGAACTTGATTATGTCCCGTATCCTGTGACCAAGGAAATGTTACGCAAAGCCATTGATGATCTGGAGGTCTACAACCGTGAAAATCCGTGATATCTTCATGTATCTGTTCGCGTTCGGAGGGATCGGATTAATTGCGTATGTGCGCATCTCGTTTTCGTCCCGCCAACAGAAATCCCCGGGAAGGGCTTTGGATTATTCCGAGAAGGAAAAGAAGCTTCGCAAGATCGGCATCGTGCTGACGGTGCTGGGCGTGCTGCTGGCATGCATTCCCGCAAAATACGCATTCTAGACAGAATTCCCGGCTCTCTGCGGAGGCCGGGTTTTATTTCGGTAAGATTTCCGAAGAGCGCGGTAGTAAACTGATATTGAGGTGATCAATCGTGAAACTGCAGGTTGCGTTGGATACATTGACCCTGGAGGAATGTATCGAATTGCTGGAAGAAACAAAAGGTTCGGTGGATATCGCGGAAGTCGGTACACCGTTTGTGATCCGGGAAGGAATGAGGCCGGTAAGGGAACTGAAGAAGAGATTCCCGGAACTGGAAATTCTGGCGGATGTCAAAATCATGGATGCGGGAGAACTTGAAGCGGATCATTGCTTCGAAGCCGGCGCAGATATTGTGACGGTGCTCGGTGCTTCCAATGACGCAACCGTGGCCGGTGTTGTACGGAGCGCAAAAAAACACGGCGGAAAAGTCATGGCCGATATGATCGAAGTTCATAACCTGAAAGAACGTGCGCTTCAAATTGAAAAACTCGGTGTGAATTCTATTTGCGTGCATACTGCATTCGATATTCAGAATACCGGCAAAAACCCGCTGGATGAACTGATCGAAGTCAACAAGGTTCTGACTAAGGCACAAAGCGCAGTCGCGGGCGGCGTGAAAGTACATACAGCCCGTCAAATCGCGGCGGAACATCCGGCGATTCTGGTTGTCGGCGGAGGAATTACAAATGCGCCAGACCGTGCGGCGGCAGCCAAAACCATCAAAGACATCATGAATTCCGAGGAGGCATCCCATGAATAGCACAGAGTATGCAGGCATCATTTTGGAAGAATTATCAAAGACCTTATCTGCGGTGGATTCGGAAAAGGCAGAGCGGTTTTGTGATTTGATCGAAGAAGCGGAAGAGATTTTCTGTGCCGGTGCGGGAAGAAGCGGATTCCAGGTAAAAGGATTCGCGATGCGTTTGATGCACATGGGAAAGAAGAGCTACGTGGTCGGGGAAACCTGCACGCCGAATATCACGGCGAACGGATTATTGGTTGTCTGCAGCGGTTCGGGGTCCACAAAGTCCCTGGTCAACCATGCGAACAAGGCCAAAGAAACCGGCGCGAAGGTGGCGCTGATTACCATTGATCCGGATTCGCCGATCGGAAAGATTGCGGATGTTGTGATTGAAATCCCGGCACCGAGCCCCAAAAGTAAGAAACAGGGAAGTATTACGTCGGTTCAGCCGATGGGATCGTTGTTCGAACAGTCGGAAGGATTGTTCATGGATTCTGTCGTGATGATGTTAATGGAAAGAGAAGGCATGGACAGCGATACGATGTTCGGACGCCATGCGAATATGGAATAGGGGGAACTATGAAGACAAAAGCTGTACGTTTTTACGGAAAAAATGATTTGCGCCTGGAAGAATTCGAACTTCCGGAAGTTCATGATGACGCGGTGATCATGAAGGTGATTTCGGACAGCGTCTGCATGTCCACCTACAAGGAATCCAAAAAAGGAACGGATCATGTAAGAGTTCCGAACGATATCGCGGAAAACCCGATCATTATCGGGCATGAGTTCTCCGGAGTCATCGTCAAAGCGGGAAAGAACCTGAAGGAACGTTTCCCGGAAGGAACCATGGTGGCGGCTTATCCGCCGGGACTCGGAACCAGCGGGGATCTCGGGTATGCGAAGACGACAATCGGCGGCGATTCCACGTATTCCTATCTCGAAGGAAACGATCTGGTGAATTGGCATCTGGTTCCGGAAAAGTATCCGTCATTTTATGAGGTGTCCGCAACGGAACCGTTATTCTGCGTCATCAGCGGTTTTAATTCAATGATGCATCAAATCGACGGCACGCATACCGTTGTGATGGGGCCGAAAGAAAACGGAAACGTCATCATCATGGGCGGATGCGGCCCGATGGGAATTGTCGCGACGGATTACGCGTTAGTCATGGAACCCAAACCGAAACGCGTTGTAGTGACGGACGTGAACCAGACAAGAATCGACCGGGTGAAGTCCATGATCCGGCCGGAAAATGCCGCAAAGAACGGAATCGAATTGATTTTCGTGAACACGAAAGATCTTGAAGATGAAAAACAGTATCTTCTGGATCTCACGGATGGGGAAGGGTATGATGACGTGATGGTGTTTGCGCCGGTGCGCAGCGTCGCGGAAACCGGAAACCGCATCATGGCGAAAAACGGCTGTATGAACTTGTTCGCAGGTCCGGTGGACCCGAACTTTTCCGCGGATATCAATCTCTATGACTGTCATTATCGCGGCACGAAGATTCTGGGCTCAAGCGGAGGCACCCGGGAAGACTATATGTTCGCACTAAAAATCATGAAAGAAGGCAAGGTCAATCTGGCGCATATGTTAACGCATATCGGAGGTCTTGATTCGGTGATTGAAACTACGAAGAATCTTCCGTCGATTCCCGGCGGGAAGAAACTGATCTACACCCAGATTTCCCTTCCGTTAACTGCCATTGACGAATTTGCGGAAAAAGGAAAAACGGATCCGCTGTTTGCGAAACTGGCGGAAATCTGCGCGCGTTACGGCGGGTTATGGAACCGCGAAGCTGAAGATTATCTTTTGGAACACGCGCCGAAAATCTGAATTATATAAGCCGGAAGAAATTCCGGTTTTATATAGCCATTCGGATTACAATTGCAATATGAAAATGCGTTATAATAACGGTAGAAAAGAAAAGTAAAGGTATCATCATGGTAGTAATCATTACAGGCGCTTCCCATACAGGGAAAACTTTGCTGGCCCAGAAATTTCTGGAAGTCTACAATTATCCCTATGTTTCGCAAGACCTTGTGAAGATGGGACTGATCCGCAGCGGAAACACAAGATTAACTCCGCTTGATGACAAAGAACTGAAGAAATATCTTTGGCCGATCTTCCGGGAAATGATTAAAACCGCCCTGGAGAACGAACAGAATCTGACCGTGGAAGGCGTATACATTCCGTATGACTGGAAAAAGGATTTCACGGAAAGCGAGCTGGCCAGGATCCGGTTCGTATGCCTGATTATGTCGGAATCTTACATCCGGAATCATTTCGAGGATATTCAATTTTATGCCAACGCCATTGAGACAAGGCTGGATGACCGGGAATGCACCCTGCAGAATGTCTTAAGGGATAATCTCAAGTTCTTGAAGGGATGCCGGAAGTATCATCTTCCGTATACCTTGATTGATACGCAATATGATCTCAAACCTGAGTTATGAAAGGAGAACTGATTGTTATGTATGCAGATACCAAAGTGACCGCCGCAACGATTTACCGCAGCGGGTGTGTTGTCACCAGAAAAGGAACGGTCCATCTTCCGGAAGGCCGTCATGACCTGATTATCCGGGGCCTTTCTTCCGGCGCGGAGGATATGACTGCCAGACTGGCGCTTCCGGAATCCTTAGAAGGTTCCAACGTACAGGTGCGCAATCTGACCAAGGAAGAAAAAGAAGAAATCACCAAGGAAACCGAGCGCAAAATCGAAGAACTGGATACCCGGATCGAACTATTGACAGGCCTTGCGGAGATCTGGAAAAACAATGCGGATTTCACGGGAAAGGAATCCGTGAATCTTTCCGAGATGACCGATTATCTGGAGAAACTGCCGGAACGGATCGAAAAGCTCGGCTTGGAAGTCCGTGAACTGCAGTTAAAGCGTGCGGATCTTCAAAAGGAACTCAAGGAAAAGGAACAGGAATCTTCCCGCAAAGTCATGACCGCGCAGGTGAATGTTCCGCAAGAAGGCACCTATCCGCTGGAAGTGCGCTACCACGACGCGGGCGCCTATTGGTATCCGGTATATGAAATCCATACCGACGGAGAAACAAGCGGTCTGAATCTTCGCTTGCGCGCAAAGCTTCGTGAGATGACAGGGGAAGACTGGAATGATGTCAAAGTATCTCTGTTTACGGGAAATCCTTCCGTTTCAGGCACGATTCCGGAATTGAATCCGGTGCACGTTCGCTTCTATCAGCCGATGCCTCGCCGTCAGAACGCACTGATGGGCATGATGGCCATGTCGATGGCCAAGACCGCGGCTGTCGCGGAAGAGGAAATCTGCGACGAAGATGCAGTCGATTATTCCGAAGAACAGGTGGAAGAAATTGAGGCTCCGACTGCGGAAGTCAAACAGGGTGAGACGATGACCGAGTACGAACTTCCGGGGCTTTGGAATCTGGAAAAAGGAAGAGATGTAATGGCGGATCTCTCGCGTGAAACGATTGAGGCAGAATTCCATAATGTCATCGTCCCAAAACTGGATGCGGAAGTATTCCTGGCTGCGGAGATCAAGACTTCTTCCGTGGAACATCTGATGAATACCGATGCGGATGTCTATCTGAAAGGCACGTATGCGGGACAGGTTCATATTCATCCGGATCTGACCGAGAAGACCTATGATATTTCCTTGGGAAGAGATGAAACCGTGAAGGTAAAACGCAGGCAGACCAAGAATCATACGTCCAACGTTCTTCTGAAAGGCCAGAAGAAGACGGAATATGAATTTGAAACGGTGATAACTTCGCGCAAGGATAAGCCGTGTAAGATTACCGTCTGGGATCAGATTCCGGTTTCGGATGATAAGTCAATCGTGGTTGAATCCGTTGAACTCTCCAAAGGAGTATTGGAAGAGAAGACCGGCAAGATCCGTTATGACTTCGAACTGAATCCGAAAGAATCGAAGACGCTGGTGTTAAACTACACGGTTGCCTGGCCGAAGGACAAACAAATTCAAGAGCTCTGAACATAATAAAAACGGGAATCTCTGTACGCAGGATTCCCGTTTTCATTTGTCTTATTGCGGCTGTTTGCCGAGGTAAGCGAGGATGCCGCCGTCCACATACAGGATATGTCCGTTGACGAAGTCGCTGGCGGAACTTGCCAGGAAGATGGCCGGTCCCATGAGGTCTTTCGCGATGCCCCAGCGGTTTGCCGGGGTTTTGCTCATGATGAAGTGATGGAACGGGGTGGGATTCCCGTTTTCATCTTCACGGATGGCCTTGGTCTGTTCGGTTGCGATGTAGCCCGGACCGATGGCGTTGCATTGAATATTGTAGGCACCGTATTCCGACGCAATGTTCCGTGTCAACATCTTCAATCCGCCTTTCGCTGCTGCATACGCTGCGACGGTCTCTCTTCCGAGTTCCGACATCATCGAACAAAGGTTGATGATTTTTCCGGATTTCCGTTCCATCATGGAAGGCAATACTGCCTTGGCACAGATAAACTGCGCGGTAAGATCGGTGTTGATGATTTTGTTCCAGACTTCCAGCGGCATCTCATGCATCGGCATGCGCTTGATCGTTGCCGCATTGTTCACTAAGATGTCTACCGGGCCCAACGTTTCGGTGATATCTTTAACCATAGCGTTGACGGCGTTTTCATCCGTTACGTCGCACACATAGCCTTTGGCGTCGATTCCGGCTTCCGCATAAGCCTTCATTGCACGCTCTTTGCTGCCTTCACTGCTGCAGCAGAATACAATTTTCGCACCGGTGGATGCTAATCCTTCCGCAATCGCAAATCCGATCCCGTGGGATGCTCCGGTGACTAACGCTACTTTCCCTTCGAGGGAAAACATTTCAAATCCGTTCATAGCAGTTCTCCTTTGAATACCGCATCTATTGTAACGCAAAGAAGAAGAATCAGCGATCTTTTTCAAAAGTTGGAAAAAAAAGGGTCTTGTGATAATGTTGTAAGTAGTGCGGATGAGGATATCATATGAAACAGTTTTTTGAAAAAATCAAAAGAATTCCCTGGTGGGGATATGCGCTCGGAGCCGGATTCTTCATTCTCCAGCGGATCTTTTACCGGCTGGCGGAATGGCTGAGCCAGATACTCGGAACCGTAAACTATGCGTTTGAATGTAAGATTCCGTTTCTGGATGATCCGATTAAGCTGATTCCGGCATTTGTCGTAATTTATATTTATTCGTTTGTGTTTTGGCTTTGCGGACCGGTAGCGGTATCCCTGACCAAAAAGAAAAATGTTGTGAATTTTATTGTGGGAATGCTGATTGCGTATTTCATCGGTTTCTTATTCTTCGTGTTCATGCCTACCTACATGGACCGCGCGGCGGAAGGCTTAACGGCAGGCGCGGAGGGCCCGGGAATCTTCAAATGGCTGCTGCGGTGGATCTACAGCGCGGACGGGGGAGATAAGGCATTTAACCTTTTCCCGTCGTATCATTGTTTAATCAGTTTGTATTGTTATTTCGGTGTACGCAAACAGCCGGAAATCTCCAAAGGATATCAAATGTATTCTTTGATCCTGACAGGACTCATCTGTTTATCGACATTATTTACCAAACAGCACTACATCGTTGACGTATTCGGCGGTCTTGCGATCTCGCTTCTTGTGTATATCGTTGTAGAAAAATGGAATCCGGGTAAGAAATATGAAAAGATTCAGGAATGACTCCTGAATCTTTTACTTCATCAGTTTACGGAGCTTTTCACGAAGTTCCGTTTTTGTTTTCTCATCCAAGAAGGCGGCATCCACGGCATTGTACGTGCACTGTTTCAGTTCGTTTTCCGTGATGCCGATCATCTCAAGCTGCGCATGTTCGTTGGAAAGGTCGGTTTTCGCGAAAATCATGTTGTCGGTGTTTAAGGTGATTTTTGCGCCGGAACGAATCAGTTTCTTAACCGGATGATTCGCATAGTCCAGGGTGTCCTTGATGTTGGAAGTGACGCAGACTTCCAGAGGGATCTGCCGTTTGACAAGTTCTTCCAACAATTCCGGATCATCGGCCGCATTGACTCCGTGCCCGATCCGGTCCGCGCCGAAATCAAGCGCATCTTTCACATGTTCGGCAATTCCCATCTCGCCCGCATGCACCGTAAACGGAATACCCAGTTCTTTCGCAAGGCGGAAATACGGCGCGTATTCCTTGAAATCGCAATTGTTTTCGTATCCCGCAAGATCCAATCCTACGGCGCCTTTTCCCAAGAGTTCCCGGGTGACTTGAATGGTCTCCCGGTTTTCCGCATCATTGAACGCGGCGGAGTCCCTTTTGTGCATCAGACAGTTGATGATGCCGGTCTGAATCGAAGGAAAATTGATTTCGGCTGCTTTCGCTCTGTCAATCACGGCTTGAAGGGCTTCTTTTTGTGTTAAGCCACGTTTGGTGTGCTGCTGGGACGCAAATCGGATCTCGGCATAGATGATACCGCGTTTAGCCATGGTTTCCGTTAAGCGGTAGGATGCGTCAAATAGGTCCGCCCTTGTCTGAAGAATGTCACATACCAGTTCGAATTTTTTGATGCTTTCGGAACGGGTCATGAAGTTTCGCTTGTATAACATCTCATAGTATTCCTCAAACGTGCTGTCCGCGGGAATGATTTTCTGGCGCAAAGATGCTTTGTATGCCCAGTCAATGTTGAGCGATCCGTCCAGATGAATATGTAATTCGATGCGTGCAGTCTTCATGATCCACCGTCCTTTTCTACATTGTAGCGCCATCCGCAAGGAGTTTCTATCTTGATAGAATCCTTTTTTAACGCTATACTTTTCCCATGAAACCTAACAAGAACTTCGCCTATTACTACGAAAGATAACTCGGGCATATGATAATGCCCGCTTTGGTTTGCCTGGTGTTATCGATTGGATAGGTTCTCTCCCATACGGATAACACCGTATGGTTTTTTATTTCAAAGGAGGATCGCGTATGGTCATACCGGTGCACACAAATGCGAAAGATTACGAAATCATCTTCAAACGGGGAATCCTGCCGGAAGTATCGTCCTATCTTCCCGGAAATATCCGGGTCATGATCGTTACGGATGACGGCGTCCCGGATTTCTGGCTTGAATCTTTGACGGTTCAGTATCCCAAAGCTCCCGTCCATGTGATTCCTAACGGCGAAGCTTCCAAGAACTTTGATACGTACAAGGGTATTTTGGAAGATATGCTGGAACATCATCTGTCCCGCAGGGATTATCTGATTGCGCTGGGCGGAGGGGTTGTCGGTGATCTTACCGGATTCTGTGCCGCAACGTATATGCGCGGAATCTCCTGGATCAATATTCCGACCACAACGTTATCGCAGATCGATTCATCCATCGGGGGAAAGACCGGTATTGATTTCGGAGGTGTCAAGAATTCCGTGGGTGCGTTCTGGCAGCCGGAAAAGGTATTCATTGACCCGGAAGTCCTGTCGACTTTGCCGCTTCGTCATTACCGTAACGGGATGGCGGAAGCTCTGAAGGCAGGCATGATCCGTGACCCGGAATTGTTCGAACTGTTTGAAAACGGGGACATGATGGACAACGAGGAAGAAATCATCCGCCGTGCGCTGATGGTGAAAAAAGAAGTCGTAGAGAAAGATGAGAGGGAAGCCGGATTACGGAAGATCCTGAATTTCGGACATACGGCAGGTCATGCGTATGAGAGTTATTACGGATTTGATAAGTACCTTCACGGCGAATGTGTCGCGATGGGAATGATGAAGATGACAACCGATCCGGTTACAAAGGCCAGATTGAGAAAAGTATTGGAGAAGATGAATCTGCCGGTTTCGTGTGACGCGGATCCGCTGAAAATTGCGGAATTCATTACGCATGACAAGAAAGCGGACCATGATCAGATCACGGTGGTGACTGTGTCGAAAATCGGAGATTGCAAGCTTGAAACATGGACGACGGATGAGGTCGTCCGGAGGTGCCGGGTATGAAAAACAGTTTCGGAAATGCGCTTTGCGTGACCTTATTCGGAGAGTCCCACGGGGATGCGGTCGGATGTGTTCTGGACGGCATTGCGCCGGGAATCAAAGTTGATGTTGACTTGATTCAAACCGAGATGGAAAAGCGCCGGGGAGGAAAAGAATACACCACGCCGCGCAAGGAAGAGGACGTTCCGGTCTTTTTGTCCGGGGTAAAGGACGGATATACCGAGGGAACGCCGGTTTGCCTGATTATCCGGAATACAAACGCGCATTCCGCGGATTATTCGAAATTCAGGGATATGCCGCGCCCGGGACATGCGGATATGACCGCCGGATACAAGTATCGGGGATACGAAGATCTTCGCGGGGGAGGACATTTTTCGGGAAGACTGACGGCTGCGCTTGTTGCGGCAGGCGCATTGATCGAAGGCGCTCTTGCCGGAAAGGGAATCCGCATCGTTTCCCATATTGAATCCATCGGTGATGTGAAGGACCGCAGATTTGATGCGGATCATCCGGAAATTGATGCGCTGAACGGAAAAGACTTTCCGGTGCTGGATGAAGAAGCCGGCGAAAAGATGAAGGAAGTCATCCGCAAAGCGGCGGAAGAAAAAGATTCTGCCGGAGGAGTCATTGAAACCTGCGTTGCGGGATTGCCGGAAGGAATCGGAGAACCATGGTTTGATACGTTAGAGAGTATGCTCGGACATATGGCATTGTCCGTGCCTGCCTGCAAGGGCATTGAATTCGGAGACGGTTTCGGACTCGCCGGGATGAAAGGTTCCGAAGCGAATGATCCGTGGATTCCGGAAGACGGGAAAATCCGCACGGCGTCCAACCATTGCGGAGGAATTGTCGGCGGCATCTCCGATGGTATGCCGGTGATCTTCCGCACGGTATTCAAACCGACCGCATCCATCGCCAAACCGCAGGAAACCCTGAACCGGAAGACCGGTAAGACAGAAGTTCTGGAAGTAACCGGAAGACATGATCCGTGTATTGCCGTACGTGCCGTACCGGTTATGAACGCGGTCAGTGCCTTGGTGATTGCGGATTTATTGACCCAAAGATACGGAAACCTTTGGCTCGGAGAAACGAAATGAAACTGGGATTGATCGGATATCCGTTAGGTCACAGCCGTTCTCCGGAAATTCATAAGTATCTGACCGGTGAAGACTACCGTCTTTGGGAATTGAAGCCGGAAGATCTGGATGAATTCATGAAACGGAAGGACTTTGACGGGATCAATGTCACGATTCCCTACAAGGAGGCAGTTCTTCCGTATTTGGATGAGATCGAAGAAAATGCCGCAAAGATCGGTGCCGTCAACTGTATCGTGCATCAAAACGGGAAACTTACCGGCTATAACACGGACTGTATGGGGTTTGCGGGAATGGTGCGTTCGCACGGAATTAATTTCGCAGGAAAAAACGTTGCGGTGCTGGGAACCGGCGGAGCTTCCAAGGCAGTCTTTGAAGCCGTCAAAGATCTTTCGGGCATTCCGTACCGCATCAGCCGTTCAAAAGATAAAGGCGATATGGATTATGCGGAGCTTTACGAACGCGAAGGCATGTTTTCGTACATCGTGAATACGACACCTGCCGGCATGTACCCGCATACGGACGAAGTTCCGTGCGATTTGTCGAAGTTCCTGCATCTTCAGGGGATCATTGATATCATCGCCAATCCGTTATGCACGCATTGGATGCTGGAGGCAAAGCTGCGAGGCATTCCTGCCTTAGGCGGATGGGAAATGCTGGTAAGACAGGCATATTACGCGGATAAATGTTTCGGTCTTGAAGTCAGAAATCCGGACGCGGTTACCGGTTGTATCCGCGATTTGAAAAAGGCACAGATGAATACCGTGCTGATCGGGATGCCTTCTTCCGGCAAAACCACTCTCGGGAAGAAGCTGGCGGAAATCACCGGAAGGAACTTTATTGATCTGGATGAACGTGTCGTGTCGGATACCGGCATGGAAATCAGACAAATCTTCGAACAGTACGGAGAAGATGCGTTTCGCGAGGCGGAAACCAAAGCCGTCACGGGGGTCAAGGATACGCCGGGGAATGTGATATCCTGCGGCGGGGGAATCATTAAGCGCAAACGCAATATGGAATATCTCAAGGAGCGCGGATTCATTGTATGGGTGCAACGCGATCTGGAACTTCTTGAGCCGACAGAGGACAGACCGCTTTCTTCCGTGAGGGAAGATTTGGTACAATTATTACATGAGCGGAAACCGCTCTACGAAAAGTATGCGGACGCTGTTGTCCGCAACAATACATCCGTAGAGGATGTCATCGCGGAACTTCAGAAGATTCCGGAGGTATAACTATGATTGTTACATTGAAGAAACAAACTCCTAAAACCGAAATCAACCGGCTGACCGGCTTGTTTGAAAGCCGGGGACTGAAGATTCATTTCAGCGAAGGGGACAATTATATTGTATTGGGTCTTGTCGGGGATGCGACGCAGTTATCCGAACGGGACATTCTGGCCAACGAATGGGTATCCAATGTCCAGCGTGTCGGCGCACCGTACAAGCTTGCGAACCGCATGTTCCATCCGGACGATACCGTGGTGGATGTCGGAGGGATCAAGATCGGCGGGCATGAAAAGATTGCCGTGATCGCCGGCCCCTGCGCAGTGGAATCCGAGGAAGCAATTATTGAAGCTGCCAAGGAAGTGAAGGAAGCCGGCGCGGAACTGTTACGCGGCGGCGCCTACAAACCGCGCACATCTCCGTACTCTTTCCAGGGACTCGGCTATGAGGGTATCCTGGATCTTGCGAAGGCAAGAGAGATCACCGGACTTCCGGTTGTGACAGAGATCATGAGCGTGGATCATCTGGAGGAATTCGCGGAAAATGTCGACTTGATCCAGATCGGCGCCCGGAACATGCAGAACTTTGACCTTCTGAAAGAAGTCGGTAAACTGAAAAAGCCGGTGCTGCTGAAACGGGGAATGTCCGCGACAATCGAGGAATGGATCATGGCGGCGGAATATATCATGGCATCGGGAAACCCGAATGTCATCTTCTGCGAAAGAGGAATCCGGACCTTTGAAAAATATACGCGGAATACTCTGGATCTCGCAGTGATTCCGTTATTGAAAGAGAAAACACATCTTCCGGTCATCATTGACCCGTCGCATGCGACAGGGGACTGGAAGCTGATTGAACCTGTGGCTTTGGCGGCCATCGCAGCCGGCGCGGACGGATTGATGATTGAAGTGCATCCGCATCCGGAATGCGCGTTAAGCGACGGGGCCCAGAGCTTGAAGCCTGCGAAGTTCGCAGAATTAATGAAGAAGGCGCGCAAAGTCGCCAACGCAGTCGGGAGAGATCTTTAATGAAAGTTCGCATCGGTCAAAGAAAGACATCCAGTAATTCTACGGTATCGATTCCTGCGGGAAAATCTACATCACACAGGGTTTTGATTGCGGCTTCTCTGGCAAAGGGAAGATCTTTGATCCGCAACATTTCCCAGAATGATGATGTTTTCGCAACTTCGAGATGTCTTCGCGAGGCCGGAACAGTCATTGTCCGTCATGACAATTCCGCGGAAGTATTCGGATTGCAGAACCCCGAATCCGACAGAGAAATATTGTTGGATGCGGGAGAATCCGGAAGCACTCTGCGCTTTTTGATTCCGGTGCTGATGAATGAACACCGCACCTGTGTTTGGACAGGACACGGCAGACTGATGGAACGTCCGATGGATATTTATGAAGAACTGTTCGAGGCCCAGAAGATTCAATTCCGCAAAGAAGGAAAGATCTGGGAAATCCGCGGAAGACTGCGCCCGGGGGAATACGTGATCCCGGGGAATGTATCCTCGCAGTTTATCTCGGGATTATTGTTTGAACTTCCGCGTCTGGCCGGAGATTCCGTAATCCGCATCACCGGAAAGTTCGAGTCGCAATCCTATGTCCGGTTGACTGAAAAAGCGTTATCTTATGCGGGTATCACCGTGAAGGATGAAGGAAATATCATTCATATCCCGGGCAATCAGGTCTACAAACCGTTTGAGACTACGGTGGACGGGGATGATTCAAGCGCGGCGTTTTTCGGCGTATTGGCGGCTATTACCGGAAAACCGGTGACGGTATTAGGAATTGCGCACGATTCGGTTCAGCCGGACCACGTGATTTTTGAAATATTGAAACGAGCGGGACTGGAAGTTGTTCCGGTGGATGACGGCTACAAATTCCTTCCGGGAAAAGAATTAAAACCTCTGAAGGAAGATCTGTCGGATTGCCCGGATCTCGGACCGGCATTATTCGCCCTGGCAGCGAGGATTCCCGGGAAGTCGGAATTTACGGGAACTGCCAGACTCAGATTCAAGGAGTCGGACCGTATTGCGTCCATGAAGGAAGAATTGGGCAAGCTTGGCTGTAAGCTGACGGATATGGAAAACTCAGTGACGGTTTACGGAGGATCCAAACTGCACGGGAATGTGTCCGTGGAAAGCCATAACGACCACCGGATCGTCATGGCCATGAGCGTGCTGGCTTCGGCATTGGATGAACCGGTGGATGTGGACGGCGCGGATTGCGTTTCCAAGAGTTTCCCGGAATTCTTCAACCGCCTGGAAAAGGCCGGCGTGGAGGTGACGTATTATGATTAGCACCGGCTCGAAAATAACAATTGTCGGCCTCGGACTTCTCGGGGGAAGCTATGCCAAGGGATTGCACGATGCGGGATATACCGTCTATGGGATTGATATCGATCCCAAGGCAATCGATTACGCGATTGCGATGAATTGGATCAAGGACGGAAGTGAGGATCCTTCGTTATGCGAGGGAAGCGACATCATTATTTCCGCCTTATATCCGCGCACATTCATCAGCTGGGTCAAAGATAACCAGAAATATTTCAAACCAGGCTCCATCCTGACTGACGTGACCGGCATCAAGCGGGAAACCGTAAAGGAACTGGCGGAGATCTTACGGCCGGATGTGGAATACATCGCATGCCACCCGATGGCCGGACGCGAACAGAAAGGCATTCGCTTTTCCGATCCGGAACTGTTCAGGAAGGCAAATTTCATCATCGTGCCGACAGAGAAAAACACGGAACGTGCGATTCAAACTGCGGAAGATCTTGCGGAAATCTTACACTTCAGGAAGGTGTCCAAACTGTCTCCGGAAGAACATGATGAAGTCATCGGGTTTGTGTCTCAGCTTTGTCATGTGATTGCGGTAGCGTTGATGAATGTCGGGGACAATCCCAGGTTGGTGGATTATACCGGGGACAGTTTCCGTGATTTGACGCGCATTGCGGATATCAATGAAGATTTATGGCCGGAATTGTTTATTTGCAATAAAGATTATCTGGTTGCGGAAATCGACAAATTGGTTGATAAACTGAAGGATTACCAGGAATGGATCGATACCGAAAATGTCGAAGAAATGAAAAAGGCCATGATTGAAGCCGCGGGCCGCAGAAGATTGTTCGGGAGGAGTTCCAAATGAAAGTCATGATTATCAACGGCCCGAATCTGAATATGATCGGGATCCGGGAACCGGGGATTTACGGGACCAAGACCTACGCCGACCTGAAAGAACTCTTGGAATCGGAGGGAAAAAAGCGCGGGGCGGAAGTTTCCGTGCGGCAATCCAACCATGAAGGGGACCTGGTCGATTGGATCCAGGAAGCTTATTTTGAAAAGTACGACGGAATCATCATCAATCCCGGGGCATATACGCATACCAGTATCGCAA
>CACYEP010000147.1 GCA_902773425.1 uncultured Erysipelotrichaceae bacterium
GAACGCAAGAGAAAGCAGAGAATGGAAGAACGCCGTCAGCAGATGCAGAACCGCGACTTCCGCCGCAACCCGCGCAAGTACAACACACGTCCGGAAGCAAAACCGGCTGAAGCACCGGCTGAAACCGCTGAAGTAAAAGCGGAAGAACCGGCTGAAGCACCGGCAGAAGTAGCGGAAACCGCTGAATAAGGAGAAAAACATGGCAGCAGTAACAATGGCAATGGTTAAGGAACTCCGCGAACGCACTGAAGCGGGTTTCATGGATTGCAAGAAGGCCCTCACGGAATGTGACGGCGACATGGAAAAGGCAATCGACTGGTTACGTAAGAAGGGCGCTTCCAAGGCTGTTAACAAAGCCGGAAGAATCGCTGCGGAAGGTTTAGCGAAGGTTGTTGTTGAAGGCAACACCGCGTTATTGGTTGAAGTAAACTGCGAAACGGACTTCGCAGCAGGCAACGTTCATTTCCAGGAACTTGTTGACAAGACCACCGCGTGGATCATGGAACACAAACCGGCTACTGTTGAAGAAGCATTATCCGGAGGAGTTCAGGAACTGATCAACGACGCTACCGCAGTCATCTCTGAAAAGTTATCCTTACGCCGTTTCGAATTCGTTACCAAGAACGATGATGAAGCGTTCGGTGAATACACCCATATGAACAAGCAGATCGTTTCCGTAGTTGTTACCAAACCGGCAAACGAAGAAGTTGCGAACAATATGGCGATGCAGGTTGCCGCAATGGCTCCGCAGTATGTGTCTTTATCCGATATTCCGGCAGAAGTTCTTGAACACGAAAAGGAAATCCAGCTCGCGTTAATGGAACAGAATCCGGCGGAAGCTGCGAAACCGGCAGCTGTTAAGGAAAAGATGGTTCAGGGTCGTATCGAAAAGACCTTCAAGCCTGTTTGCTTAGATGAACAGGAATTCTTCCTTGACACTACCAAGAAGTGCCGCGCTTATCTGAAGGAAGTCGGTGTTTCCATTGTTAAGATGGTTCGCTTCAAAGTAGGCGAAGGCATCGAAAAGAAACAGGAAAACTTCGCGGAAGAAGTAGCGAAAGCATTATAAGAAGCCTTCGAAGACAGGCGGGGAATTTCCCTGTCTGTCTTTTTGTTCGGTTGTATTGCGATATCCAATCCGTTATAATATTTCAAGAGACAAGGAGTTTATATGTATAATCGTGTACTTTTAAAAATCAGCGGTGAGGCCCTTTCGGGCAACAACAAGATTCTCGACAACGCAATGCTGGATGTGTTGGGAGAGCATATTCAAAGAGTTTACGATAAGGGCGTTGAAATTGCGATCGTGGTAGGCGCCGGCAATATTATCCGCGGTAAGTTTGCGGAAGAACTGGGAATGGAACGCGTTCAGGTCGACAACATGGGAATGCTCGGAACAACGATCAATGCCCTCGCATTACAGGGACAGCTTGAAAAACGCGGTATTCCCACCAGAGTTCAGACCGCAATCAAAATGGAAGAAGTCGCGGAACCGTTTATCGTCCGCAGAGCAATCCGTCATCTGGAGAAAAAACGTGTTGTTATTTTTGCGGCAGGAACCGGCCAGCCGTTCTTCTCAACCGATACCGCGGCAGCATTGAGAGCTGCGGAAGTGAAGGCGGAGGTCATTCTGATGGCGAAAAACGGTGTGGACGGTGTTTATTCAGATGATCCGAAGAAGAATCCCGAAGCAACCAAGTTTGACCATCTTTCCTACATGGATGTCATTACCAAGGGATTAAAAGTCATGGATCAGACTGCCATCACGATCTGTATGGAAAATAACATTGATTTGGTCGTCTTCAACATGAATGACGTATCCAATATAGTGAAAGTAGTAGACCAGGCGCCGATCGGCACCGTTATCTCAAAGGAGGGTTAATTTATGAATGAATTAGTTGAAAAATCGAAAGAACGTCTTGATAAGGTTCTCAGCCATTTGGAAGAATCGTTCCGCGATATCCGCACGGGAGCGGCGAACCCGAACATGTTAAGCAAGGTGGAAGTTGAATACTACGGCATGATGACTCCGATCAATCAGGTAGCGGGAATCACCGTGGTGGAAGGCAGACAGTTATATGTCAAACCGTATGACAATTCACTTCTCAAAGGAATCGAAAAGGCAATCTTCGCAGCGAACCTCGGACTGACTCCGCAAAATGACGGAACCGGTATCCGTATCAATGTTCCGCAGCTGACCGAGGAACGCCGTAAGGAATTCGGCAAGCTGGCTTCCAAGTACGCGGAAGAGGCGAAAGTTGCGCTGCGTAATGTAAGACGTGATGTTGTCGACCAGATCCGCAAAGACAAGACGGTTCCGGAAGATTTACGCAAAGCGGGCGAAGAAGACATGAATAAGGTCATTGAACAGTACACCAAGAAGATCGATAAGATGACCCAGGATAAACAGAAGGACATCATGAAGATCTAACCATGGAGAATGTTCCGAATCATGTAGCGATCATCATGGACGGAAACGGAAGGTGGGCCAAAGCGCAGGGGAAACCCCGCACGTACGGACACTATAAAGGTTCCGAAACGATTCATGATATCGCGATTGCGGCCTCGGACGCAGGAGTGAAATACCTTACCTGTTATGCGTTCAGCACGGAGAATTGGATCCGTCCGAAAGAAGAAGTTTCCTATCTGATGGGTCTTCCGGGAGTCTTTTTCAACCGGTTTATCAAGGACCTGATGGAAAAAGATATCCGTGTGCAGCTGATCGGTGAGATGGGAAGACTTCCCGCTGAGACGCAGAAAGTATTAAACAACGCAATTGAAAGGACTTCGCAGAACAAGGGTATGCGATTGATCTTTGCGCTGAATTACGGAAGCCGGAGAGAGATTACTTTAGCCGTGAAACAGATTGTGGAAAGCGGTATTTCCCCGGACGAGGTAAATGAAGAAGCAATACAGAATCATCTTATGACAGCCGGTATGCCGGATGTAGATCTTTTAATTCGTACATCCGGAGAAGTCCGGCTTTCCAATTTCCTTCTATGGCAGCTGGCATATGCGGAGATGATGTTTACCGATACTCTGTGGCCGGATTTTACGAAGGAAGAACTCTATTCCATGTTTGAAGCATACGCAAACCGTCATCGCCGTTTCGGAGGTATTTAAAATGAAAGACCGTTGGATCACCGGAGGCATACTTGCCGTTGTTGCTGCAGCGTTCGCGATTATCGGCGGACATGCGATTGATATCCCTTTAACACTGGTAATGGCCGCCTGCAGCTATGATGTGACTCGCATCCAGGCAAAAAAATGGCCGATGCACATGCTGTGGACCGTTCCGGTATTCACAATTGCGTTTACTGTCAGTGCCATTCTGAATGAAACCGTATCTCTGATTTTGTTCGGATTGTTCCTGATTTATCTTGCGCTGATGATGGTCCTGGATGAGAAGGTAAAGATTGAAGATATCTCGATTACCGCATTTCTTCATGTCATTATCCTCTTTGCGGTACACGGATACAATGCGCTGCAGGCTTCCGGAAAGTATTCGTTTGCCTGTCTGATCACTCTGACATGCCTTACCGATATCGGTGCATATCTGATCGGGAGACACTTCGGTAAGCACAAGCTCATTGAACGTCTTTCTCCGAAGAAAACCGTAGAAGGTTCTGTCGGAGGATTCGCATTCGGTGTTTTAGGCGGCATTCTGGCGTTTTATTTCTTTACGGAAGTAAAGCCTTTGACCTACATCCTTTTGGCTGTTCTGGGGGCTTTAAACGCACAGATCGGGGACTTATTCTTCTCCGCGATCAAACGGCATTACGGAATCAAAGATTACGGGCATTATCTGAAAGGACACGGCGGCATGTTGGACCGTATGGACAGTATTCTGTTTAATATGCTTCTGGCATATATCGTATTTTTATTCACAGGTTTATTGAAATGAAATCAGTTTTGTTATTAGGCGCTTCCGGTTCGATCGGAACGCAGTCATTGGATGTCATCCGGCAATTTAAAGACCGCTTTGCCTTAGCGGCCTTTTCCGTTGGAAGACGCACGGAAACCGTGCCTTCCGTCATCGAAGAATTCAAGCCGGATTATTTAACCGTCAAGTCGGAAGAAGACGCAATCCGTTTGCGCAAAGAATATCCGGGTATGCATATTTATTCGGGGGATGAAGGACTTCTTGAGATTATCCGTGAGTCCGGCGCCGATCTGGTGATCAACGCTCTGACCGGTTATATCGGGTTAAAGCCGACAGCGTTAACTTTGGAACTCGGCAAGGAATTGGCGTTAGCCAATAAGGAATCCTTAGTCATGGGCGGTCAGTATGTGATGCGTCTTGCCAAGGAAAAAGGGATCCGGGTCCGTCCGATTGATTCCGAACATTCCGCAATTTTCCAGGCGCTGCAGGGAAACCGTCATGAAGATGCGGAAGATTTGATCATTACGGCTTCCGGAGGGTCTCTCCGTAACCGCACCAGAGATCAATTGGCGGATGTCACCGTGGCGGACGCCTTGGCTCATCCGAGCTGGAACATGGGAAAGAAAATCACGGTGGATTCCGCTACCATGATGAACAAAGGCTTTGAAGTCATCGAAGCTCATTGGCTCTTTGATATCGGATATGACCATATCCGTACGGTATTGCATCCGGAAAGTGTGGTTCATTCCCTGGTAGAATACAAGGACCGTTCCGTGATTGCGCAGCTCGGTGTTCCGGATATGCGTGTTCCGATTCAATATGCGCTCCTGTATCCGGAGCGTTATGACAATCATTCGGAACGCCTTTCCTTAGAGGATATAGGAGATCTTCATTTCCGTAAGATGTCCTACGAAAGATATCCGCTTTTGAAACTGGCATACGATACCGGCAAAGCGGGAGGTAATCTCGGCGCGGTATTGAACGGAGCCAACGAAGCTGCCGTAAAACTGTTCCTGGAAGAAAAAATATCTTTCCTGGAAATTGAAGAATTGATCTTCGACGCGGTTTCGCATTTTAAAAAAGAGGGGAAATATCTCCCGGATCCGGATCTTGATGAGATTCTCGATGCGGATCATTACGCGTATCAGTACGTGAAGAAGAAGGCATTATGGGACAGACATTAATTAATATTCTTTTATTTGTGGTAATGCTGAGCGTAATCATCTCGATTCATGAATTCGGACATTTTATTGTCGCGAAAATGAATCACGTCTATGTGTATGAATTCTCGATCGGCATGGGACCGCTGTTGTTTCAGAAGAAGGGCAAAGAAACCGTCTATTCAATCCGTGCGATTCCGATCGGCGGATATTGCGCTATGGCGGGTGAAGATGATAAAGAAAATGTTCAGGAAGTTTATAAGAACGATGCCGTGATTCCGGACGAGAGAACATTGAATCATATTCCGTGGTACCGTCAGATTGCGATTATGCTGGCGGGACCTGTCATGAATTTCCTTTTGGCATGGATCATCTTTATTTCATTGTATGCTTCGCTGGGTTACCGCATCGATCCTGCTCCGGCATATATCAATACGGTTTCTCCGGGTTCTCCCGCGGAAGCCGCCGGATTGATGTCCGGTGATAAGATCCTGCGACTTACTTATGAGGACGGATCGTTTATTGAACCGGCTACATTTACCGCAATGGTTGAAGAAAACATGTTCCATAAGGATGAAACTGTTGTATATACCGTGGAGCGAGGAGGAGCAACGGTCGATTGTAAGGTCACGCCGGTCTATGATGAAACGCAGGACCGTTATCTGATCGGCATTTCTTCTCCGGAACCTACGGTGGTTGAAATCAAGGGAATGGAAGTTATTCGTACGGCGAACCGTTATTTCGCAGAAAATGCCGGCTTGATCTTCAAGGTCCTGGGAAAACTGCTGCGCGGAAAAGGCATGGAAAATCTCAGCGGACCGATCGGCATTTATACGGCGACGGCCCAGGAAATCCAATACGGATTTATCAGTTTCCTGGCATTGGTCGGTGTTTTGTCACTGAATATCGGCATCATGAATCTTCTTCCGATTCCGATCTTTGACGGCGGAAGGATCCTGATTGCGCTGATTGAGGCAATCCTGCGCAAGCCGTTATCCGAGAAAGTAAAAAACGCGATTATGAGTGCGTCGTTAGGTTTGATTTTATTACTGATGGTTGTTGTAACATTCAATGACATCAGCCGATTATTCCGTTGAATAAGCGGGATTCATCAAGTATAATAAAGCGATAGGAGTGAGGGTACTTCATGTTTTTAAAGCGGATTGTTATGCAGGGATTTAAATCATTCGCGGACCGTACCGTGATTGATTTTGAGAACCCTGTTACCGGAATTGTCGGTCCGAACGGGTGCGGCAAAAGCAATATCACCGACGCGATACGTTGGGTTTTAGGCGAACAGTCTGCGAAATCCCTGCGCGGAACCGCTATGTCGGATGTTATTTTCGCCGGTTCGGAGAGCCGCAAATCCGTAAATACCGCCGAAGTTACTCTGGTATTGGATAATTCGAAACACATACTGCCGAGCACCTATGAAGAATTGGAAATTACCCGTCGTTTACACCGTGTGGATAATTCCTCTGAGTATTTGATCAACCGGCAGCCTGTGCGTCTTAAGGATATTATTGATTTGACGCTGGATACCGGTTTGGGCAGAGAATCCCTCGGTATCATTACCCAGGGAAATATTCAGCAGTTCGCGGATGCGAAGCCGGAAGACCGCCGTTCGTTCTTTGAAGAGGCGGCAGGAGTTGCCAAATACAAGAAAAGAAAACATGAATCCGAATTGGCTTTGGACCGCACCCAGGGAAATCTTGACAGGGTCAGCGATATCCTCGGTGAAATCGAGAACCAGGTAGAGCCTTTGCGTAAACAGGCAGAAAAAGCTGAGTCATATTTCAAGAAGAAAGAAGAATTGGAAAAGATCGAAGTTGCGGTGCTCGTTTCGGAAATCAGCCGTCTTGATTCGGTGATTATCGATGCTGATACCAAAATGAAGGAACGTGAAGCCGAAGAACTGATTGCAAATGCGCAGATTGCACAGATTGAATCGGAGATTCAGGTTTTGCGTGAGCGTTCCCGTACATTGGATTTTGAAATCAGCGGACTGCAGGAAAAACTTCTGCGTTCCAACAACGATGTACAGACATTGGAACGCCGTAAAGTGGAAATCGATGAAAAGCGCAAGTACCTGATTGAAAACGGCGGGGACGAAGAACGCGTACATCAGCTCAAAGAACGCATGGAAGAGATGCAGTTTGATTATGAAGACCAGAAGAAACGTTATGAGTCGAAATCGGCGGAAGCTGATTTGGTCCGTCAGAAACAGGAACAAATAAGCGGTGTTCTTGAAAGCGCGCGCAGTGAATATTACCGTTACCGGGAAATTCTGCAGCGTCAGATGAACCGTGAACATGTTTTAAAGGCACAGCTGGAATCTCCGTTCCAATACCAGCAGGGTGTTCAGGCGATTGTTTCCGCAAGGGAAGGTCTTCCGGGAATTCTTGATGTTGTATCCGAAGCGATCAAACCGGCGGAAGGATATGAAACTGCGATTTCCACGGCGATTGCCGGCGCGATGTATCACATTATTACAACGGATGAAGCCAGTGCCCGCGGCGCGATTGCCTTTTTGAAGCGTAACCGTTCCGGCAGAGCGACCTTCCTGCCGTTAACAGTTATCAAACCGAGATCCGTCAGCCGTGAGACCGAAATCATTGCTGAAAATATGAAAGGTTACCTCGGTGTTGCAGAGGACTTTGTCGAATGCGATGAAAAATACGACGATATCGTATCCAATCTGTTAGGTTCTACATTTATTACCGACACTTTGGAAAACGCGAATGAACTTGCCCGCAGGATCCGTTATCAATACCGCATTGTTTCCCTGGAGGGGGATGTAGTAAACCGCGGCGGTTCCATGACCGGCGGTACCCAAAAAGACTCGTATTCTCCGATGACCCTGGAAGCGGATCTTCGCATAGTAATCAAACAGATTGAGGATACGAGGGTTGTTCTGGACGCCCGTGAAACAAGAGTACAGGATCTGGAAAATCAATTGCGGAATGTATCGGATGATTTTGTTCAAAGACGCATTGACCTCGCAAAAGCGGAAACCTCGCTGGAAAACGCGAAACGTGAATATGATTCCGCAGCGGCTGATTACCGTCAGGCTGCACCGGAAGATTCCTTAGAGGAAGAATCGGTATTCAATGAACTGGTTTCCAGGCTGAATGAAGCATATTCCGTGCGTGATGAAATAACCACGGCAATCCGTATCAAAAATGAAAACCGCACCGATGCGTCCAGGGAGATTTCTTCCAAGGAAGACCGGCTAAAAGGTATCCGCGACTCTCTGAATATGGATTCGGATCAGCGCGGCCAATGGACTTCGGATAAGGTAAAAGCCGAAACCATGAAAGAGAACTATCTGGTCCGGCTGAATACCGAATATCAAATGACTCTGGATCATGCGAAAAATCTTTCGTTTGATCTGGATATTGCCGAAGCGAAACAAAGAGTTCTCGTATTACGAAATCAGATCCGCAATCTCGGAAACATCAATCCGGATGCGCCGGCGCAATATAAAGAGATTCATGAACGCTATACAGTGTTAAAGAGCCAATATGATGAACTGGTAAGCTCGAAACAGAAATTGCTGAATGCGATCTCCGAGATGGACAGTGTCATGGCGGAAAAGTTCACCAAGACCTTCAGGGATATCAATAAGGCTTTGCCGGAAGTATTCGTTAAACTGTTCGGCGGCGGAAAGGCGAAACTGGTCATGGTCGATGAGGAAGATGTTCTGAATTCCGGAATCGATATTGACGTTCAGCCGCCGGGAAAGAATGTTCAGAATATCCGCCTGTTCTCCGGCGGGGAAAAATCTTTGATTGCCATCAGCGTGTTATTTACGATGCTGAAGGTAAATCCGGTTCCGTTATGCCTGTTTGACGAAATTGAATCCGCACTGGATACGGCCAATGTCGACAGGTTTGCAAGATATCTGAAAGAATACTCGAGCGATACACAGTTTATTGTTGTTTCCCACCGTACGGGAACAATGGAAAAATGCGATGTATTATACGGTGTTACAATGCCTCAGCAGGGTGTCAGCCAGATGCTGAAAGTCAAACTTGCGGATGCGCGCAAGATGTCGGAAGATAATTCCGGTGAGGCGGAAAGGAGTGCGTAATGGGATTATTTGATCTTTTAAAAAAGAAAAAAGATACGAAGCTTGACCGTTATCTGGACGGTTATGAAGCGACGGGCACAACCGTAGGAGAAAGCCTGGGAGCGTTATTCAAGGGCTTCCGCGGTGTTTCCGATGATTTCCTCGAACAGCTGACCGAAACGCTTTTACAGGCGGATTGCGGGATTGACACTTCGATCCGTATTGTTGATGCGATCCGTGAAGACAACAAACACAAAAAGATTTCTTCGATTGATGAAATCAAGGAAATCCTGATCAATGAAATCGGAAATGTCTACAAAGAAGAGGAAGTTGCGCCGATTCATTACAACAATGCCGGCACCACGGTCATCTTAATGGTCGGTGTCAACGGAGTAGGGAAGACTACCTCCATTGCGAAACTCGGCAAGTATTATCAGAAACTCGGAAAATCGGTTGCGTTCGCGGCAGGAGATACGTTCCGTGCCGGAGCAAGAGAACAGCTTCAGTTATGGGCAAACCGCCTGAATGTTCCGTGCATTGCCGGGAAAGACCGTCAGGATCCTTCGAGCGTGCTGGTTGACGCGTGCCGGTATGCGGCGGATCACAAAATTGATATTCTTCTCTGCGATACCGCGGGGCGTATGCAGAACAAGAACAACCTGATGCAGGAACTTGAAAAGATGCACCGTGTCATCGGAAAAACCATTCCTGGTCAGCCGATGGAATCCTGGCTGGTATTGGATGCGACGACCGGACAGAACGGATTATCGCAGGCACAGGTTTTCAAGGATTCCGCGAAGATCACCGGCATCATTCTTACCAAGTTTGACGGCACCGGCAGAGGAGGCGTGATCCTGGCGATTAAAGATAAGTGGAATCTTCCTGTACGCTTTATCGGCATCGGTGAAACCGCGGATGATTTGAAAGAATTTAAGCTGGAAGATTTTGCGGCAACGATCCTGAAAGGAATCGAAAAGAATGCTTGACGATTTCGACCGGATCAACCGTCTTCTCGATCAATACAAATCTCTATTGACCGATAAGCAAATTGAAGCCATGGAGCTTCACTATTCCTCCGATTTGTCTTATAAAGAGATTGCTGAGGAATGCGGAATCTCCAAGGCGGCGGCATATGACTTGATTTGCCGCACGGAAAAAACACTGGAACACTATGAAGAATGTCTTCACTTGGCGGAACTTTCGGATAAACGGAATGCCGTCATCGAAGAGATGCTTCAGAGTAACGATCAAAAATGTACCTTATGGGGCGAAAAACTGCGCAAACTTGAAGAAAGAGAGGATTAATCACATGCCCAAAGTAATGTCTGTAAACGCCGGTAGTTCATCTTTGAAATTCTCGTTATTTCAAATGCCGGAAGAGACCGTCCTGACCAGCGGTGTCTTTGAAAAAATCGGTCTTCCGATGGGAATTTTTACCATCAAGGTGAACGGCGAAAAAATCACAAAAGAAATTGAATTGAAGGATCATAACGTTGCCGTAGATATTTTGCTGAAGGCATTGGTTGAATACGGAATCGTTAAGAACATCAGCGAAATCGATGCGGTAGGCCACCGTGTTCTTCACGGCGGAGAAATCTACGCTACTTCTGCGATTTTCGATAAGAAAGTTGTTCAGGACATCAAGGATCTTACCGAACTCGGTCCGCTTCATATGCCGGCAAATTTAATGGGCTATGAAGTATTCCATCAGGCTTTGCCGAATGCCGGACAGGTAGCGGTATTCGATACCTCGTTCCATCAGACCATGCCGCCGGAAGTATTCTTATACCCTGTACCGTATGAATGGTATAAGAAATACCGTGTGCGCCGCTACGGTTTCCACGGTACATCCCACAAGTATGTATCCCGCAGAGTTGCGGAACTGATGGGCAAGAAGGTCGAAGATCTGAACATCATCACCTGCCACTTGGGAAACGGCGCTTCTTTATGCGCAGTCAAGGGCGGCAAGTCTTATGACACATCCATGGGCTTTACTCCGTTAGCGGGTATTATGATGGGAGCCCGTTCCGGCGATATTGACCCGTCCGTTCTGTCCTTTATGGAAGATAAGACCGGTATTACTCCGGATGAAATGACAAATACCTTAAACCGCAAATCCGGTATGTTAGGTATTTCCGGTGTTTCCTCGGATGCCAGAGACATTCAGAAGGCGGTTGATGAAGGAAATGAACGCGCGATCTTAAGCCGTAAGATGTATGCGGTCCGTTTAGCGGAAACGATCGGCGGCTACTATGCTTTATTAGGTCATGTTGACGCGATAGTATTCACCGCAGGATTAGGTGAAAACGATGTCAAAGTCCGTGCGGAAGCTCTGGACATGGTCAAGGAAGCGCTCGGCATCGAATATGACGCGGAACTCAACGCGGTATCCCGCGGTAAAGAAGTGAAGATTTCCACTCCGGACAGCAAGATTGAAGTCTGGGTCGTACCGACCAACGAAGAACTCGTGATTGCCCGCGACACCGTAGAATTGTTAGGTCTGTAGTATGCTGACGGTTTCCCAATTCAAGGAACTCGTTGAAAAGCATGACCGTATCGCGGTATTCCGTCATACGCATCCCGATTATGATGCGTTAGGTTCGCAATTCGGTTTGATCTACTATCTGAGGTCCGCTTATCCGGAAAAAGATATCCGGGCAGGCGGGAAGGAGCCCAGCATGGATCCTTCGTTTATTCCTTCACCGGATGAAATTCCGGATGAATGGATGAACGGCGCATTGGCGATTGTTGCGGATACATCGAATCTGAACCGTCTGGACGGAAAAGATCAATGGTTATCGGCGGAAGATCACATTCTGTTCGATCATCACCATGAAACCGAGCCTCCGATCGACCATCACAACCTGGTGGATGTGGATGCGTCCAGCTGCGCGGAAATCATCGGAAAATTCCTTTGCGAATTAACGGAGGGAAAACCTTTGCCGAAGAAATCTGCGGAGGCATTCTACGCCGGAATCATTTCAGATTCGATCCGGTTTTCCATCAGCACAACATCCGCGGAAACCCTGCATATCGCTTCCTATCTTCTGGAAAGCGGATTGGATATCAACTATATCAACAACAAGGTATTCTCGGTATCCATGGAAACCTTCCGTTTTGCCAACCATCTGCGGGAAATCTCCCACTATGAGACTCCGGGACTGGCTTGGGCAATTTTGGAAGAAGAAGATTTCAAGCCGTTCGGTATTACTGCCAGACAGGCCAAGACAAAGGTGTCTGTGTTCGGTGAAATCCGCGGCATAAAGGCATGGGGAGTCTTTGTAAAAGAAGATACCGGAACCTACAGCGCATCTCTGCGTTCCCACTCGGTAATGATCCGCGATATTGCGGAGAAGTATAAGGGCGGCGGACATGACAATGCGGCCGGCATTCCTTCCATGACCAAGGAAGAATGCGAAGAAGCGGTGCGTATTCTGCAGGAAAAAGTCAAAGATTAGAAAGACGCAGGAATCATTAAAGCACGTTTGAGAGAACGTGCTTTATTCTTGGAAAGATATGCTAAAATAATTTATATGGCGACACTGTTATATAACCGTACATCGTATTCTTTTTTACAGAGCGCATTGAAGGTGCGTGATCTCTTTTCGTTTGCGAAAGAAAACGGATACAGTTCGATCGGAATTGCAGATCAGAATGTGCTGTATGGGTTTGCGGAAATGCGCAAGTATGAAAAAATGACCGGAATCCATGCGGTTTACGGTATGGAAATCCGTGTGCGCCTGGCCGAACAATCCGTACCGTTTGTGCTATACGCCAAAAACGATGACGGATACAGAGTCTTGTGCAGAATCAGCCTGGAAGCTGCCAAGCGGAATACACCGTTTGAACCGGATGAAATCGGCTCACTGTCAAGAGATCTTGTATGCGTGCTTCCGGATTTGTGCGTGGAGGATGCGTTATACAACGCAGATGAACAGACGATCGCGTCGGTTTTGGAGACTGTATCCCGCGCGGTTCCGTCCGTTTATATCGGAACATCCCATGTCTACAGCGCGTTATACCGGAAAGGGAATGAACTCCTTGCGTCCCTGTGTATGAAATATCATCTTCCGCGGGTTGCGTTTCCGTCCGCATTCTTTAAACCGGATGACCTGGATGTATATGAAGCCATCCGGGCAATCGATCAGAATACGACGGTCTATGACAGGAATCTTAGGATCGATAAGTACGCAGCGTTAAAAACCGAAGAAAGCTTATCGTCTTTCTCGCATGAGGAATTGGTGAACTCCGACAGGATTGCGTCGGTTTGTAAGGTTACTCTGGAAGACAGACATGCGTCGTTACCGGATTATCAATGTCCGGCCGGAGCGTCCGCGAAGGATTACTTAACATCATTAGCTTTCGCAGGACTTCGCAAGCGCTTGAACAATCATATTCCGGAGAACTATGAAAAACGTCTTCGCAAGGAACTGGATGTCATCAACCGCATGGGATTTGCGAATTACTTTTTGATCGTGTACGGCATGATTTTGTTCGCAAAGAGAAACGGCATCACCATGGGACCGGGAAGAGGTTCGGCGCCCGGATCATTGGTCGCGTACTGCCTTGGCATTACCCATGCCGATCCGATCCGCTACGGATTGATTTTCGAACGTTTCCTGAATCCTATGAGAGCCACGATGCCGGATATTGATATCGATGTGCCGGATGATAAGCGCGAGGAGATGATCAAGTATTTGTCCGATACCTACGGGTATGAACATACTTCCCATATCATTGCGTTCGGCACCTACGGTTCAAGGCAGACTGTCACCGATCTCGGGAAAGTTTTGAATATTCCTTCCAATCAAACCGACACGGTAAAGAGACTTCTTCCGAAGAACCCTAAAATTACGCTGGAAAAGGCCTACAGCGGCTCGGAAGCGTTCAGAAGGTATATTGACTCGAGCAAAGAGTTACGCGTCTTATACGCGATCGGAAGACGTCTGGAAGGTATTCACCGCAATGTCACCACACATGCGGCAGGTATTGTCTTGTCCAAGGAACGCATCGGAGATATTGTCCCGCTGCACTATGAAGAGGGAAGGCTTTGTTCCACGCAGTACACCATGGAATATCTTGAACCTCTGGGCTTGATTAAATTCGATGTCCTCGGAGTCATCAACCTATCCATTATTCACTATGCGTCCTTGGCGGCGAAGAAGGATAATCCGTCTTTGGATTTAATGAAGATTCCTACAGATGATCCGGAAGTCTACCGCATCTTCTCCGAAGGAAAGACCGTATCGGTATTCCAATCCAAATCCTCCGGCATGAAAGGTCTTTTACGCCGTATCTGTCCGTCGTCCCTGGAAGAACTGTCTCTGGTGTTTGCGTTATACCGTCCGGGACCGATGGATATGGCGGATGAATATGTCAAACGGAAATCGAATCCTTCGCTGATCCGGTATCTGCATCCGTCTTTGGAACCGGTGCTTAAAGAAACATTGGGAATCATTGTTTACCAGGAACAGATCATGATGATTTCACGCATTATGGCCGGTTTTACCCTGGGAGAAGCCGATATTCTCCGTAAATCGGTATCCAAGAAGAAGGCCGATGACTTAGCTTCCATGAAGGATCAATTCATGATCGGTGCGAAAGAACACGGGTATTCTTCAGAAACGGCCGAACAGGTATTTGATGCCATCTTAAAATTCGCGGAGTACGGATTCAATAAGTCACACTCGCTGGTTTATGCGATGTTTGCGTACCAGATGGCTTATTTAAAGAGATATTATCCCGACGCATTCTATCTGGCCGTATTGGAACAGAATAACGGCAATTCCGCTATGATTTCGGACTGTGCGTCGGAATTGAAAGGATTCGGGATCAGTCTTTTACGTCCTGACATTGAGCTTTCCGGTGTGAATTACACCAGAGAAGGGCATAATATCCGGATCCCTTTCAAGGGAGTTAAAGGTATCTCCGGTGTTCTGGCGCAGAAAATCGTTGATGAACGTCAGCGCAGCGGTGAATATTCCGATGTGTTTGATGCGGTCAACCGGATATGGGCTTTGGGTGCGGATAAAGAGAAAATCCTGTCTTTGATCAATGCCGGTGCCTATGACCGCTACGGCTATAACCGGGAGACTTTGCGTAATGCCCTGGACGGTATCTTGTCCTATGGCAAGCTCAATTCTCAAACAAGAAACGGAGAAACCGTGTATACCCCCGGCATCATGCCGAAACATAAAATTACGGCTGTGAAATCATCCCGGAGAAAAGATTTTGAGGAAGAAAAGAATGCGCTGGGTTATTATCTTGAGGGTCATCCGGTCGCCTTGGCAAGGGAAGAATCTTTCCCGGATGCGATGCATTTAGACGAAGCAATCCGAAGAAAAGGAAATGTTTCGGCGGTGATTGAAGTACGTAAAATCAAGGAACATACGACCAAGAACGGCGGATTAATGGCATTTATGACCGGATTTGATGAAACGGCTGAATATGATTTCGCGGTTATGCCGGAAACTTATGCCCGGTTCAAAGATGATCTGAAACCTCACAATATCCTTTATGTCACAGGTCAAATCGGAAGCCGTGATTCCTGTCTTTTGAGGAACGTGATAAAATATGAAGAAATAAAAAAGGAGGAAAACCGTCATGATTCGGATCCTTATAGCGGATGATGAAGAAAAGATCCGTACCGTTGTCAGAGAATACGGCCGGATCAATAATTATGATGTTTATGAAGCCGGCGACGGGGAAGAAGCGATCCGCATGGTGGAATCGGATCATTTTGATTTGGTGATACTGGATATCATGATGCCGAATCTGGATGGGTTTACCGCATGCCGTTTGATCAAACAAAAACAGGATGTGCCGGTAATCATGCTATCGGCCCGTACGGAAGAATACGATAAGCTTCTGGGTTTTGAACTCGGAATCGATGACTATGTCACCAAACCGTTTTCGCCTAAAGAATTGATGGCGCGTATCAAAGTAATCCTGGAACGCCATAAGGTACGTCCTTCGGAATCCGTTGTGTTCAAGGGCTTAGAGGTCAACGAGTCAGCGCATGTCGTGAAAGTAGACGGGAAAGAAGCCCGTTTAACCAATAAAGAATTTGAACTTCTGGTGTATTTCCTGAAAAACAGGAATATTGCGCTTACCCGCAGCCGCATCCTCAATGAGGTGTGGGGCTATAAGTTTTACGGGGATGAACGCACCGTGGATACGCATGTAAAGATGCTGCGTCAAAGCATTGATCCGTATGGCGAATATATAACGACCGTCCGGGGAGTAGGATACAAATTCAATGAAGATTAAGAAGCTGATTTCAGGAATCCGTTTCAGAACTTGGATGTACTTTGTTCTGTTTTCGGCATTGATTTTACTTTTGCTGGCGGCATTCCAGCAGGTTTTGTTTGAGCCGTATTACCGGAATACGAAGATTCATGATATTCAGTACGTTGTCGAAGATTTGGCAAAAAATATCGATGATACCGACGCGCTGAACCGGATCACGGTCAATAATGACGGATGTACGGTTATCATCAATACCGACGGAAGCACCCACGCGGAAGACTCAATCGGTGTCAGCTGTCTGATTTACCGGGATAAGAAGGTCAGCACCGAATATTTGGACCAGTTAAAGGCCAGCGAGAACGGGGAACTCCGTTTGATTGCGCAATTCTCGGACAATTCCCAGGAGATGCTGATTTACGGGAAAACATTTACCAACCCCGATGAAGTTCCGTATTACGTTTTATTCAATACACCGCTGCACCCCGTTGTATCAACGATATCCATCATCCGTGAACAGTACATATACATCACATTGATCGTATTGCTGATGTCGTTTTTGATTTCCCTGTATTTTTCGCGCAACCTGTCCAAACCGATCGTCAGCATGCAGAAAGAAGCCGAAAAAATGTCCAAAGGGAACTACGAAGACGTTCATTTTGACGATCAGGGCTCTTACCGGGAATTGAATCAGCTCTCCGAGACTTTGAATTCCGCTTCCCAGGAACTCGCGAAAATCAATGAACTCCGTTCAGATTTATTCGCAAATGTGTCTCATGACGTTCGCACGCCGCTGACCATGATCCAGGCATATGCGGAAATGATCAGGGATTTATATGCGGATGATCCTGTAAAGCGTGAAGAAAGCATCGATATTATCCTGGAAGAAGTGGAATACATGAGCAAACTCACCGGAGATATGTCTGAAATGACCAAAATGCAATCCGGCCAGATTAAATTAAATATTTCGGATTTTGATTTATGCGGTGTCATTGATTCGGTGGCCGATAAATTCTCAGTAATAACCCGTGAGGAAGGGGTAACAATTGTACAGAATGTTGAACCTGAATTGCTGGCTCACGCGGATAAATTCCGTATCACTGAAGTGATATATAATTTCGTCGGTAACGCTTTGAAGTTCTACGGCGACGATAAGCAAATCATTATCAATGCATTCCGCACCCAAAACGGTATGATCCGTGTGGAAGTGATTGACCATGGTCCGGGCATTGATCATGAACAGTTATCCCACATCTGGGAACGGTACTATAAGACAGATAAAAAGTATCAGCGTGCGCATAAAGGGTCCGGTCTGGGTTTGGCAATCTGTAAAGCGATCCTGGACCAGCACAATGCCGTATACGGTGTGGAATCGAAAGTTAAGGAAGGGTCCACGTTCTATTTCGAAATTCCTGCCGCAAATATCAATTAATCCCGGGAATTCCTCTTTTTCAGACGTATTAGATAGTAGGAAAGGGGAGTAAGTAAGTAATTATGTGGATTTTGTGGATTATGCTGACGCCTTGGTTGTTTATTATTAAGAAGTATATCAACGGAAAGCTTTATAAAACGTGGAAATGCGACCACGGTGCCGGCGGACACTTCAAAGCAAAGGATCCCATGAGGGATCTTTTTTAGTTTGTGAAGAATGTAACAAACTGTCCAGAATTAGTCCGGTATGAGTAACATATCAAAGCAAAGCATAATCATGTTTGTAAAGAATGATGAATCCAGAGCAAATGAAGTCAGATCCGTTATGCCGTATAAAACTTTGTTGATTGACCATAATTTGCCGATCGATTAAGAAATGATGAATGATGATAAATCAGATATGATAACAAATTCGATGAGAGCAATCTTTCTGATAAAAGACGGATACTTATCCGTAAATACTCTAAAAAACGATTTTATATTTATATAGAAAGTATTGTAAGAAGCTTGCTGAATAAAGGAATTCAATGAGAGCAATCTATTAGTATTTACGTGATAGGATTACCCATAAAGAAGTCTTAAATCGAATTAGATGACACGCAAATAATCCTTTATTTAAAAGAAAAATGAGCATTTCAGCCCATATTTCAATATATAACATATTACTTCGCATAATGTATATTATGTAATATTTATAAATAGGATTTACGGCACGTCTAAAAAGGAAAGCGGATCCTTTTCTGCAGTTTATCCGGCAATGCCCTTATTCCTGCTTGCTTTATATGCCGGCGTCAGCTGCTTCATTTATCGTATCACTGTGTTACGGATTTTCCGGCTTTGATCCGGAATCATACAGTGAGTTAATTCCGTAGTGTTTAATCCGAACCGGTTTATAGATTTACGTATCCTGTTTCAGCTTCAGCCGGAGAAAACATCAAGGAAACGATTCGTCGAAAGTGCGGCTCCCCTCTCCGATTTATTCGGATTCTTTGGGTTTGTTGATTGCGGCAGAGATTCTGGCGCTTATATTGCTGATTGTCTTTTGCAATTCTTCGGAGACTACCCCTCCTCCGGATTTTGCTAATTTCTGCAATACTTCCTGCATCTGCTTGCGCTTATCCGGCGTAAGTGTCCATAATGCCTTCAAAATCGCCGTAGAAGACTTAAAACGGCTTTTTTTGATATCTCCTACGGTAGATGCTCCCGATGCCTCTATCGCGTCAAAAACGGTGTCTACGAAGGCCTTGCGTTCATCTTCCGTACAGCTTTCCAACCATCCCTGCAGAGTTTCGTCCATCATGAAACTCCCGGACGATCTTCCGCGTGCTCTCACGAATTCTTTGCCCATTACTTTCCAAAGTTTCGGATTGTGCTGGGAAGGACCGTACTGTTCGCTTTCAACGACTGCCGGATGCGAAAGATCCGACATCAAAGTTCCGATGAGCGAATCTTCCGGTATAATTCCGTGAATGCGGTCTACCATGGATTTATATTCTTCCGATTCGATAATCGGTTTCAAAAATCCCGGACCGTCGTTGTTGTAGATTTCAATAATACGTTTTTTAACATCCTTATCCGCGTGCACCGATGCGTACACTGCCAGGTTTCCTCCTTTGGAGTGCCCTACCGGACGCACAGGCTTTTTATAAGTTTTAACAATATAGTTCAGATAGTCTTTTGCGAGCACCTGAGACGGCGCATTATTCATATAACTGAAATTCAGGTCCTCTCTCCATCCGACGATCGTACTGTCTGTGCCCCGGAATGCCACAACCGCCGTATCATCCGGCAAAAAGAATGTGATTGCGCTGAACTGGATTTCCTTCTCGGTATCCAAAATATTGATATAACAGCCGGCTTTTACATCTTTGAAGCGATCGGATTTTGCCACGGCTTCAAAAATATCTATCGGGTCATTATTGCGCTGCGTTCTGTTTGCCGCATAAGGAAGATAGCGCTTGTAAAGTTCATCCAGCGCGATGAATGTATGGAAATCTTCGCTTTGGAAAATTTCATCAAGTTCTGTATATGCCAATTCGGCAAACACCAGGTTATCTACTTCATTAAACGGATCTTTTTCAAAGGAGAGGTCCCCTCTCCAATGTAAATAATCTATCAAATTCGCCATTACTTCCCCCCGCTCCGTCTTTTCGGAAAATACTTATCATAATCGTCATGCAGGCGTTTTGATTCTACGTGCGTATATATCTGCGTCGTAGAGATGTCGCTGTGCCCCAATAATTCCTGGACTGCCCTTAAATCGGCACCGTTTTCCAGCAATTCCGTCGCAAATGTATGGCGTAAAGTATGCGGCGAAACCTTTTTCTCAATACCGCATTCTTCTGCCTTCTTATGAACCAAGGTCCAGATATATTGCCTTGTCACCCGGTTTCCCTTCCGACCGATAAAGACAAATTGGCTGGATTTTCCGCTCAGGTACAGCGGACGGATTTCTTTCAGATATGTGTTTAAATCATTTTTACAGGAATCCAGGAAAGGTACGATACGCTCTTTTCCGCCTTTTCCCAGGATCCTGAGAAAGTTTTGGTCCAAATGAACTTGATTAACTTTCAAGTTTACGCATTCATGAACACGCAAACCGGAATTGTAGATCAATTCCAAGAGGCATTTGTCATACCTGTCCTTCGGTGTATCTCCGAAGGAATCCAGGATCTTCCGGATTTCCTCATAACTCAGATATACCGGCAGATGGTCCCGGTTGATTTTGACTTTCAGATTGTCCGAGGGATTCGGAAGATTGTACTGATTGGAAAAATACGCTTGAAAACCGCGCACGGCCGTTGCCTTTCTGGCGGATGACCTGCGGGTCATGGAATCCTGAATTGAACCGATAAAACGGTTTATATGGTCCTGGGTGATACTGTTGATATCCTCAACGCTTTCGTTCTTCAGAAATGAAATATACTGCGTCAAATCATTTTTATAGGAAATAATCGTGTTCTCGGATTTCGGTTCGATCAATGTGATATGCGACAGGTATTCCTTCAGTGCATCATCCAATGAAATTCCGTTATTCATCCTTTACACTCTCCCAAAGTTCCTTGGCTGCTTCATAGGACGCGGGTGTGACAGATCCGGTATTGATCAAGGCCAGTTCTTCAAGGCGTTCTTCATGATTCAGAAGACGGATCTCCGTAAAGGATTCACCGTTTTTCACATGTTTAGCTACTTTATATTGATATTCGGCATAGGCCGCGACCGGAGCCAAATGGGTAACCGAAAAGACCTGCGCCTTCCCGGAGATTTTACGCATTTTTTTACCGATGCTTAAAGCAACCGATCCGCTGACTCCCGCATCGATTTCATCAAATACGATGACTTCCGATCCCCATAAGGAAGTAAACACGGTCTTTAATCCTAACATCACTCTGGATAACTCCCCTCCGCTTGCCGTCTTGTGCAGCGGACGGACCGGCTCACCGGGGTTCATGCTGATCATGAATACAACTTTATCGGTTCCGTTTGAACTTGGCTCCGAAGTATCGAAATGCACTTCAAACCGCGCATTCTTTAATTGAAGTTCCTTCAGTTCACGTACAATTTCCTTTTCCAGCTTTGCGGCGGCTTCCTTCCGTTTTAAGGATAGTTCACCGGCGGCTTTATCATATGCTTCGCGCAGTTTCTTTAATTCTTTTTCGTAATCCGATAAAACATCGTCTTTATGTTCCATGGCGCGCAGTTCTTCGGCGAATTCCTCTTTTTTCCGCAAGACATCTTCAAAGGACGGCCCGTATTTCCGTTTTAACGCATTGATTTTATATACACGTTCATTTAACCGGTCCAGCTCCCCTTCGTCCATCTCCATCGAAGAAAGATACGATTTCGCACGTTCCGTGATGTCCTGTACTTCGTAGTACTGATTATCCAGAGCATCGCTCAATTCTTCCAATTCGCGGATTCCCCTGACGCTGCCCAAAGACTTCGACGCATCATAAAGTTTGGACAGCGGCCCTTCGTCCGCATCCAAAAGCTGTACGGCTCCGCTTACGGCATTGAAGATTTTTTCATAGGAAGAAAGCACCTTGATTCTTTCTTCAAGTTCTTCTTCCTCGCCTTCTTTAAGGTTGGCTTCATCAATTTCGCGGAACCGGTATTTTAAAAACTCTGCGGCTTCTTCGGAATATACCGAATTTTTCAATGTATCGTAGGCTTCTTTCTTTTCCGCGTATTTCTCATAGACTTCTTTTGCTTTCTCAAGAAGATTCTTATCGTTCGCATAAGTATCCAAAAGATACAGATGATACTTCGGATCCAAGAGATACTGCCGTTCGTTTTGGGAATGAATGTCGATGTATTTTCCTACGGTCTCTTTTAACAGACTCAGATTCACGACACGGTGATTCAGCCGGCAGACATTTTTGCCGGAACGGTCGAATTCCCTGGTGACGGTGTACACATCATCGTCAAAACCCAGCTCTTCAAAATCACGTTTTAAAGCCTCATCCGGCGTAAAAGTGCCTTCAATGAAGGATTTGTCGGCGCCGGTGCGAATTTGCGCTGAAGAGGCTCTTTCACCGCATAATAAGCCGATGGCGTCCATCAATACCGATTTCCCTGCGCCGGTCTCTCCGGTAAACGCACTGAAACCTTCCTTCAGATCCAAGGAACATTCATCAATCAATACAAAGTTTTTAATGTAAAGGTTTTCCAGCATATACTGTATTTTATCTCATTTCCTATCGGAATTCCACGTTCTTAACTACGCAGGAAAGGTCCGGTTTCCTGACGGTGTCTGTTTTTTTGTTCGGCGGATGTCATACAGGATGAGCGCCGCGCATCCCAAGAGTATCATTAAGGCAATACAAATCCCGGCATTCATGAAAAACTGTTCGGGAAGAACCCGGATAATCTGGTCCTTATTCCAGTCAAAAATCCAATTTGTCTTACCCGGGAAAAAGATCCGGTGGAACATAACGAATGCTGCGTCAAAATCCAATGCGCATAGCAAACCGATCATAAGAAACAGAAATCCCAAGAAATATCCGGCGAAATATCTCGGTCCATGATTATACGCTTTCAGGTGCAGTTTCTTCTTTTTCACATAGATATATGCCGGGACTAACAGTACTGCGCTGAGTGCAAACAAAACCAGATCCAGCCTGAATAATACCGCGCAATCCTCAAAATGCGCCTTTCCTTCTTCGGAATAAGGCAAAACACCGGTTTTAAACTCACCTTTTCCGAATACGCAGAAGTCCATCATGTCATCGTAAGCTTCCTTGATTTCGGGAACGGTATAACCGGATCCCTCGGAAAGATGAAGCGGTTCGATTTGAAGATAATAAAAAGGACGGAAAAGAATCGGAAGCGCAATTGATCCCGCCAGCACAAAAATCATCCATAGGACGCATATACTTGAAAACAGTGCTTTTTCCTTCCCTTTCATCGTGTCAGTTTTTCCTTGCTTCTATGCGCTTAATCATATCGTTCAGTTCGGTGCTGTCGAAATGAAGACCGCCGGTCATTTTATAGAGATCGCTGAATAATTCTTCGGTATACTTCCGGGCTTTTTTCAATCCCCATACAGACACATACGTGGACTTTCCGTTTTCTACATCCGAAGTCGATTTACCTAATACTTCTTTGGAAGATGTAACATCCAGAATGTCATCCTGAATCTGAAACGCCAGTCCCAGAGTTTTACCGATTTTTTTGAGCAGCGGAAGATCTTCGGTATGCCCTGTAAGATATCCTCCGAGGACCAACGGGAGCGCCAGAAGTTCTCCGGTTTTAAATTCATCAATTTCCTGAAGCACAGACGCTTCCGCTTTCGGATTTTTCTCATTTCGAAGATCCAGGATCTGTCCGTATACCATCCCGTGATCACCGGCCGCCTTCGCAATTTCACGGATCATTTCCGGCGCATATTTATGCGGAAGCGCTGCGGTTTCAAATGCTTTGGTCAATAAGGCATCCCCGGCCAAAATGGCTTCAGCCTCTCCGAAAACCTTATGGTTGGAAAGCTTCCCTCTGCGGTAGTCATCGTTATCCATCGCCGGCAGATCATCATGGATCAGGGAATATGTATGAATCATCTCGATGGCCGCCGCATACGGATATCCGTCGCTCTTCTTCATTTCGCATCCTTCCAGGACACTGAAAAGAAGGTTCGGACGCACCCGTTTTCCTCCGTTTAGCAAAGAATAAAGCTCCGCTTCCTCCACCGGATTTGAAACGTCATCAAAACACGAACGCAGATACTCCTCAAAACTCATCATTGTTCTCTTCTTTCATTTTGTGTTCTTTTAAAACCGTATCAATTTTTTCTTCAAACGATTTCAGCTGTTTTTCACAGTATTGAACCAAATTCAGTCCTTCATCAAACAGTTTGATTGCTTCATCCAGCGGAACCCTGTTCTCTTCCAAAGTATCCACGATGGTTTCCAGCCGTTTTACCGCTTCTTCATAAGATAACTTTACATCATTGCTCATGGGACTTGATCTCCTTTATTTCTGATAACACGGTGCCGTCTGTCAAACGTACCGAGATAGTTTCATTTACATGTATATCTTTTACGGTGCGGACCGTCTTTCCTTTTTCATCATAGACGGCTCCGTATCCTCTCGCTAAGATTTTCAGCGGACTGTAAGCATCCAGCAGTTTCACATTCTCACGGAAGGATGAACTTTGTTTTTCATAAAACATATGTGCCGCATGCAGGACATCAGACTGCAGCTTTGTTTGATTCACGCGCGCTTCGGACATACGGTCTTTGATGCTTACACTAAGACCGGTCTTATAATTGCGGACTTCGATGAGTTCATTTTGATAAATGGTTCTGCATGAGGATGCCAGACGGTTTTTCAAAAGGTCCGTTTCTTTCTTTTTCGCAGAGAACATTTCGGCAAACCGAAGAAGTTTCGCCGCCAAAAGATCTTCGCGAAGTGAATTTTCCGCGGAAATCGCCCGGATACGGTTTACCAGCCGGTTTCGAAGATCCTCCAGAATCTCTGTCACATCGTCAATATCGGGAGTTGCGTGCTCCGCTGCGGCAGTCGGCGTAGATGCCCGAAGGTCGGCCGCATAATCAACCAATGTGGTGTCGCTTTCGTGTCCGACTCCGCTTACAACCGGTGTTTTCATTCCGAATACCGCACGCACGACGTCTTCTTCGTTAAAACTCCAAAGATCTTCCAGTGATCCGCCTCCGCGCACGATCAGGATGACGTCCAGTCCGGCGTTATCCGCTTCATGAATCTTCTCAACGAGCATTTCTTTCGCGCCGGCCCCCTGCACCAGTGAGAAAAACGGAATGATTTCCGCAACCGGCCACCTTCTGGCAACGGTTCGCTTTACATCCTGGTATGCAGCCGTCGCTTCTCCGCAGATTACACCGATCTTTTCAGGATAGGCCGGAAGAGATTTTTTATGCGAATCATCAAATAATCCTTCAGCCTGCAGTTTCTGACGCAGGATTTCCAGTTTCCGGTTCAATTCTCCTTCACCGTAAGGAACCATCTGAACACAATATAATTGGTATTGCCCGTTGGGTTCAAACACTCTGACCGATCCGGACACCAGTACTTTATCTCCGTGTTTGGGTACATACGGATTTCTTTGCGCATAGCTTTTAAACATGACACAAGAAAGCCGGGACGCGGTATCCTTCAAAGTAAAATACCAATGCCCCGACGAATGCGCCGTAAAATTTGAGATTTCCCCTGCCACGAGGATTCCCTGTATTTCAGGGTCATATTCGAACTGTTCCTTAATGTGACGGTTCACAAGGGATACAGTCCAAACATTTTTATTCATGGTGATCCAAAACTCCGTTGATCATCGCGTAAGCGTCATCTTCGCAATAAACCTTCGCAAGCTCAACGCTTTCATCAATGATCGTCTTGCGGTCTGCCGTATGAAGATCCATTTCGGAAAATGCCATCAGAAGGATCGAACGTTCCACCAATCCCAGACGGTCATAATCCCACTTCACAAGCAGTTTGCCGATTTCTTCCGCAAATTCTTCTTCTTTGTTGACTGCGTTGGTCACAACTTTAATGACAAATTCGATTTCTTCCTTTTCATCGAACTGAAAGTCGCATTGTTTCAATTCGGCGGCAGAAATCAGCGGATTCGTCTCTTCCAATTCAAAACGCGCCGGAAGATCATAAACCAGATTGTTTCCTAACAGTGTATCCATATCCAGATCGAGCAACTGATACTGGTAAAGGGTAGTCATAATAATTTTTCTAAGGTCTCTTCGCCTCATATCCGTTCCCCCGTTAATTCCATTCTTTCATTAAAATACCAAATCATCACTTCTATTTGAAGACAAATCCTACAACATCCAGCGTTACGTTACGGCATGGAATTTCGGTCATATGCAGAACCGCGTCGCGCACTCTTTTCTGTGCCGCTTCGCAGGTCGTCGCTACATTTGAACCGTAGTCCAGCTTTACTTTTCCGTAAAAAGAGATTTCGTTGTTCTGAATCTTGCAGGAAACTTTTCCTTCCTTCGCAAGATGGATTCTGCTGTCTTCTTCAAGAGCCAAAGTAGCGATGGATTCCAGCACCTGGGTGGAAATCGCGACAATACCGTCACTCTCGTCGTTATTAATTTGAATATACTCTTTTGCCATAGGATTTTCCTCCTCGTTTCATTCTATCACAGATTGAAGATGTTCCCAAAGTCATACGTAAGAATCGTTTCACGATCTTCCGTTAATTGACGTTTAAGTTCATCCAGTCCGTTAAATATCATTTCGTCCCGGACTTTTTTTAAGACGGAAACCCGGATGGATTTACCGTACAGGTTTCCTTCATACCCGATCAAATGCACTTCAAACGAAATGTTCTTGTACCGGTTAAAGGCGGAATTATGACCGAAATTGATCATTGCCCGGTATACATTGCCTTCTATTTCGCATTCTCCCGCGTATACCGCGGTTTTTGGAATCACATAGGAATCACACGGAGATAGATTTGCGGTAGGAAATCCGATCGTTCTTCCCTTTTCACGTCCGTGAATGACCTTTCCTTCCATTACATACGGATGGCCCAGAAGCCGGTTCGCAGTTTCCAATTCCCCTTCTCTGATCAGCTTTTCGATCCGGGTCGAGCTGATTTTCTCTTCTTCGTGGATTACCGCATCGACGATTTCCGTATCGAACACAGATACGTTACAGAGATCCTCCGCCTTCCCGGCTCCGAATTTTCCGAAAGTATAATCGAATCCGCACACCAGATGTTTCACATGTAAAGGCACCAGAATCTTTTGGATAAAATCTTCCGGAGAAAGATCCGCGAGTTTTTTGGTGAATTCCACCAGATACAATCTCTGTATACCGTAATGCTTCATCCATTCCGCGCGCTGCAAAACGGAGGTTAAATGCGGTACATCCGTGATACCTTTCAAGACGATCCACGGATCGGGATCGAAGGTAATACAGGCCGGAATCAGAGATTTTGAGACGGATGCTTCAACGGTTTTACGGATCAATTCCTGATGTCCTCTATGCACGCCGTCAAAATAGCCGATGCACGCGGAGCATGCCGGAAAATCCTGCATTTCATCATCTAAATGAATCTTAATAACTTCCATTAAAGCAATCCTCTTTTACAAATATACACACCGCGGTCAGTTTTCTCATACGCAGCCAAAACCGTATTTTTATGCGTCATAATCAACAACGGCTCCTTCCGTTCAGAAACATACGGTTTCCCGGAAATGATATCCGAAGGATTTTCGCATTCCTCATACGGATAATCCGATAAAATTTCATACGGACTTAATAACTTTAAATCTGTTACTGATTCCGGAAGAGTATCCAAAGTATAGGCATTTTTCAGTTCAAATGCGCCGATTCTTGTGCGCTGTAAAGATGCCATGATACTCGGAATGCGGATTAATTCGCCGAAATCGTAAGCCAATGACCGGATATAGGTTCCCGACGAACATACGATTCTGACACGGACTTTGTCATCATTACTTGATAAATATTCATGTGCAAACACGGTCACATTCCGTTTTGGAATCTCGATTTCCTCGCCTTTGCGGGCATATTCATAAAGGTGTTTTCCTTTTACGCGAATCGCTGAGTATTTCGGCGGTACCTGAACAAGATTTCCGGTCAGCTTGTCCAGTGCTTCTTTGATTGCCGGTACATCTGGAATCATCTCAACATCACATTTTTCGACATTTCCGGCCATGTCCAATGTATCACTGGTATAACCGATTGCATACTCCGCTATATATTCCTTGTCCTTGTAGTCCAGAAACGGCACAAGCTTTGTGGAATTTCCAAACAGCACCAGCAGCAGACCGGTCGCGTCCGGGTCCAAGGTTCCGGTATGTCCGATTTTGGAAATGCGGTATTTTCTGCGAAGTTTCGCAATCACATCAAAAGAGGTCATTCCGGCAGGTTTGTGTATCAATAACATTCCGTTCATAGTTCCTCCTGATTGACAGTCAAACACTCCCGGTTATCCGGGAGCGCTTGATTATACCGGTTCATTCTTTTTGTAGTCTTCCAATGCTTCTTCCAGTGATAAGCGCGGATTGCGGCTCATCAGATTGTGCAGATAACCGCACACATCGGACCGTTGATAATCTTCCGGAAGAATACACAGAAGATCTTTGTTTTCTTCTTCCAGCAGCTTACGTTTTTCGGTCAGCTTATTCTTCCGTTCATTCATCTTTTTAACTTTCTTCTCTGTGTTGAACGGTGTATTCATGACATCGATGGCGACAAGTCTTGCCACCGCTGCAGCAATTGCCAGCATAAGCACAACTAAGACAACGAATACTACCTGTGTTTTACCGTAGAAAGTCAGATTAAACCAATTCATGAAGGATTCCTGATTCAATAAGATCACCAGGATCCCCACTAAAACAGCAAGCACAGCGAAGAAAGCA
>CACYEP010000148.1 GCA_902773425.1 uncultured Erysipelotrichaceae bacterium
ATATCTTTTCTCCTATCTTTGAACTGCCGCGTTTCCGTTCGACTTGATGAACTCCAGGACTTCCTCTTCCGAAAGAACCGAAGCGTCTCCGTACAGTGTATGCTTTAAAACCGAGGTTGCCAGTCCGAACTTCAGCGCATATTTCGGATTTTCGTAATCCTTCAGTAATCCGTGAATAATACCGCTGGAGAATGCGTCACCGCCTCCGATACGGTCATAAATGCTGAAACGTATCGGGCCTTCCTTGAAACAGATACCGTCTTTGCGGATGCAGAAACTCGATAATGAGTTATCTGTCGCGGTATGGACGATGCGGTCGGTGCCGAAGACATAGTTGACCTTGGTCTTCGCCATCAGTTTCTTCGCAACATCCACTCTTTTATTCTCCTCTGTTTCCAGATCTTTATCAACTTCTATTCCAAGAATCTGATTGATATCGAAGAAATTTGCGAATAATACATCGACATACTCGATCACTGTCTTGAAATGCGGTTTCGCTTCTTCAATCGTCCAAAGCTTGGAACGGTAATTGAAGTCAAACGAAACCTTAACACCGTATTTCTCGCATGCTTCCAGGCATTTAAATGCCACGGTGCGCACTTTTTCGTTTAATGCCAGGGTAATTCCGGATAAATGGAACCAATCCGCATCCTTGAAAATATCATCATAGTCCAAATCTTCCGGAATAATACGGGTTATCGCGCTGTGTGCACGGTTATAGAGTACTTTGGACGGTCTTCCGCCGAATCCGGTTTCAACGAAATACATTCCCAGATTCGATGATTCGCGGGCGATATGGCTCGTCCCCACCCCATGGCGTTTGAGATGCATGATCGCCGAATCGCCGAGCTGATTCGCCGGAACACGGGTCAAAAAGTCCGTATCATTTCCCAAATGGGAAAGAGATACAAGTACGTTTGCCTCTGCCCCCGCCGTAATTGGCAATAAAGTTCTTAGCTTCAATAATGGTTGTGTAATCCGGAGGAGTAAGCCGAACCATAATCTCACCGAATGCTACTATTTTTTTCTTTTTCATTCGCCTTTACCTCCCTGCTTTTTCTGCATCAGATGAACGAAATAATCTTTAACTTTAATCAGCAAGTAATCAAATGCGGTATAAACAATTCCGAAGAATATCGGTTTCACATTCATCTTGAACAGTCTGTATACACAAATGGTTAAGAACAGCAGCAGATAGGCATACAGAATATTCGCGAAGAATGTCCAATACTTTTTCCCGGGAATCATCATATACGGATAATATTCCTTATCATCCGAACTGATAAATCGGAGGACATTATTCGTCAGAAGGTCTGTCACAATGCCCAGCCCCATGCCGAGCACAAACATCTGATCAAGCCAACTGCTGATATATGCCGACAGTCCCCAGTAAAAGAAAAAACAAGAAGCGCCTATCATGAACGGATTTATAACGCTGTAATTAAGAAAGACAGGAACCCGGTCTATGAAGCATTTGAAAACGATCCGTTAATCCATCATCGTTTATCGAAGGAACAAATCAAATCCTTAGTAGATGAAATGATTGCGAATACTTCCGAGTATTGCAGATTGTAGTCTGCGGAAATCAAAACAGAAAAAAGCCCCGTGCATGGGGCTTTTTCATTTACCATGGTGGAGAATGCGGGATTCGAACCCGCGACCCCTCCCCTGTGAAGGGAATGCTCTCCCGCTGAGCCAATCCTCCGATAGAGATATTAGCACATTTCGGGAGAAGAGTCACGAACTTTATGCAGTTTGTGCGGAAGGAGTCTCCGGAAGATTCTCTGCCGGCAATCCGGTATAGAGCTGGTAGTATCTTCCTTTCCGTTCAATCAGCGCGTCATGGTTGCCGCGTTCAATAATTCTTCCGTGTTCCAAAACCATGATACAGTCGGCATTTTTAACGGTGCTTAAGCGATGCGCAATGACAAAGGTCGTACGGCCCTTCATGAGTTCATCCATACCTCTTTGCACAAGCTCTTCGGTATGCGTATCAATCGAAGATGTCGCTTCATCCAAAATCAATACCGGCGGATCCGCAATCGCGGCTCTGGCAATCGCAATCAGCTGACGCTGGCCCTGCGATAAATTGGATCCATCGCCTTCCAGCATCGTATCATAGCCGTTCGGCAGACGTTTGATGAAGTCGTGCGCATTGGCAAGTTTTGCGGCGGCTTCAACTTCCTCATCGGTTGCGTTCAAATTTCCGTAACGGATATTCTCACGAACCGTGGCGGTGAACAAGTGCGTATCCTGTAACACCATGCCCAAGGAATGACGCAGATCATCTTTTTTGATTTTGGTGATATTGATCCCGTCATACCGGATTTTTCCGTCCGGAATATCGTAGAACCGGTTGATCAGGTTCGTAATCGTTGTTTTGCCGGCTCCTGTCGATCCGACAAACGCGATTTTTTGACCCGGTGTCGCGTAAAGATCAATATCGTGAAGGACCATCTTATCCGGATTGTATCCGAATGTGACATCCTTAAATACAACATCTCCCTTAAGCTCCACGTAGGTCGTCGTATCGGTTGCCTTGTGATAGTGTTTCCACGCCCACATGCCGGTGCGTTTTTCGGATTCAACAATTTCACCGTTTTCGTTCTTCTCGGCATTCACCAAAGTGACATATCCTTCATCCAACTCCGGTGTTTCATCCATCAGCTTAAAGATCCGTTCTGCGCCGGCAAGTCCCAGCAGCACAGAATTGAACTGCATGGATACTTCGTTGATCGGACGCGCAAAGTTCCGGTTTAAGAGCAGGAAGGACGCTAATGAGCCCAGAGTGAAGCCGTAAGATCCGCGGATGGCAAGAATACCGCCGATGATTGCGACAAGAACGTAGCTGACATTTCCGAGCTGCGCATTGATCGGCATCATCAGCATCGAGAACTTGTTCGCTTTATATTCGGAATCACGCAGGCTCTCATTCAGTTCGCTGAATTCTTTGATGGATGTTTTCTCATGACAGAATGTCTTGATAACTTTTTGCCCGTTCATCATCTCTTCAATGTACCCGTTCACATCGCCGAGACTCTTCTGACGTTTAATGTAGTAATGCGAAGATTTCCCGGTGAGATACTTTGTGGAAATCATCATGACAGCAACCATCGATAATGAAACCAAAGTCAATAACGGACTAAGGCGGATCATGTTGGTAAAGGTCATGACCAAGGTTAATCCGCTCATGAAGAACGAGGGAATGCTCTGGGAAATCAATTGACGCAGCGTATCAACATCGTTGGTATATAACGACATGATTTCTCCGTGGGAATGCGTATCGAAGTATCGAATCGGAAGACGCTCCATCTTCGTGAACATTTCATCACGCAGTTTCTTTAAGGATCCCTGAGAGATCCGCAGCATCAGCCGTTCCCGTATGAAAGCTGCGACTGTGCCTACCGCATAAATTACCGCAAGGGTCAAAATCGCCTTTCCCAAGGGTCCGAAATCGGCATTGGCAACACCTTCCAACGGACGGATGTAGTCATCTATCAAGGTGCGGTTAAACAAGACACCGTATTGGTTGGCAACTACGGAAACCGCAATCATCAGGATCACCAGCACATACAGCACAATGTATTGTCTTCCGATAAATCCCATGACTCTTCCGAACAGTTTCCACGGATGGTCGATTTTTACTCTTACTCCGCGCGGCGGGCGTGAGTTCTGTTGTTTACGGTTTCTATTTTCCGGCATCAGAAGTCACCTCCTTCGTCAAAGTCTCCGCTTCCGGAGGTCTGTGCTTCGTAAATCTCCTGGTACGCCTGATTCGTCTTCATCAGTTCATCGTGCGTTCCGAACCCGGTGATCTTTCCGTCTTTCAAAAGAATGATCTTATCCGAATCCATAACCGAATGTATTCTCTGGGCGATAATGAATTTCGTCATCTCCGGAAGATCTTCGCGGAACGATTTACGGATCTTCGCGTCCGTCGCAGTATCTACCGCACTGGTGGAATCATCCAGGATCAGGATCTTCGGTTTTTTCAGCAAAGCTCTCGCGATGCAAAGACGCTGTTTCTGACCGCCGGAAACATTCGTGCCTCCCTGTTCGATGTAGGTATTGTATCCGTCCGGAAATTGGCGGATAAACGCGTCTGCCTGCGCGATTTCGGCGGCCTTGTGACATTCTTCATCCGAGGCATTTTCATCGCCCCAGCGCAGGTTTTCGTAAATCGTACCGGAGAATAATTCGTTTTTCTGCAATACGATTGAAACACTGTTGCGCAATGTGTCCAGGTCATACTCGCGCACATCTTTTCCGCCCACTTTGACGCTTCCGTTATTTACGTCGTATAAACGGCAGATCAGGCTGACAAGACTGGATTTTCCCGAGCCTGTCATTCCCAGAATACCGACAGTCTGTCCGGACTCGATACGGAAATTGATATCGGACAAAACATTTTGCCCAGAACCTGTACGGTACGCGAAGTCCACGTGATCAAATTCAACCGATCCGTCTTTCACTTCATATACCGGGTCGTCCGGATTGGTCAGATCGGATTTCTCGTTGAGGACTTCGGCGATTCTCTGCATGGATGCGGTACTCATCGTAACCATTAAGAAGATCATGCCGAGCATCATCAAGCTCATCAGGATATATGTGCAATAGGTCAGCAAGCTCATCATGCTGCCGGTAGTCAATTCATTCTGCACGATCATGCGGGCACCGAGCCAGCTGATCAGAAGGATGCATGCGTACACCGTGCCGCTCATTAACGGAGACTGCCAGGAAACAGCTCTTTCCGCTTTTAAGAATAAGTCATAGATATTCTTCGAAGCGCGCTTGAACTTCTGCACTTCATAGTCTTCCCGCACGTAAGCCTTAACGACCCGGATCGAGGATACATTTTCCTGCACGGATTCGTTTAAATCATCGTACTTGCGGAATACCTGCTGAAAGTACTTCATCGACCGAATCATGATCAAAATCATGCCGATGGAAAGAATAATCAGCGCATAAAGATAAATCATCGCCAGACGGGAATTAATGCGGAACGCCATCACCATCGCCACAATCAAGCTGGACGGCGCGCGCACGAACATTCTTAACATCATCTGATACGCCTGCTGAAGGTTGGATACGTCGGTGGTAAGACGGGTCACCAAGCCGGATGTCGAGTATTTATCAATGTTGGAGAAAGAAAAAGTCTGAATATTCTCGTACATTGCCTGACGGAGGTTTTTCGCAAATCCCGAGGATGCGTAAGTAGACAGTTTTCCGCCCATATACCCGGAAAACAAACTTACAACTGCCACCAGGATCATAAACGCCGCCATGGAGTAGATATGGTCGATGTTGCCCTTCTCAACTCCGTTGTCTATGATGGAACTCATAAGAAGCGGAATTACAGTCTCGCAAATGACTTCCAATATCATAAAGAACGGTGTCATGACTGACGCGAGCTTATACTCTTTGATTTGTTTGCTTAATGTTTTGATCACGGCTTCACCTCACTTCCGGAATCCAGTAAAGATTCCATCCAAAAATACAATTTCACAAGTTCTTCGGTATCCATGGAGCAGTATTCTTTGAGATCTTTCGCCATGCGTTCTTTTTCTTCAAGATCCTCGCACTTTTCATAAAGGCGATGGATCTCCACGGCTTCAAGTCCCTCGGAAACATCCAAATCTGAATAGGAATGGTACGGATCAATCATCTTTGTCAGGGTTTTCAATGAATACGTCCCTTTCATGCGGACATCATATAAAACACCGCTTTCAAAAGGCACCTGCAGATCCACCAGACGTTTATTCAGATCCAGCAAATCCTCTGCCAGATCCGGGAAATATTCCGCCAGTTCCTCAATGCGGATCCTCTCGGCACCTTTCGCATTAAATGCGTAGATTTTCCCGTAGGAAGGAATATCCCGCAGCAATGCTTCCGCGAGTTCTCTGCGGCAATCTCCTTCACCCAGATATTCTTTATGTTCAATCGTATCTCCGTTCACGATATGAATCGAATATTGGTTTACGACAGGATGAATCGGTTTCATTCCCGGATACGGAGGGATCAGATAGAGATCCCATTCAAAATCCAAGAAGATCGCAGGATCCGATGAAATTCCTTCGAACCAATGCTTCAGTGCAGCATGATCCGCATAAAATCCCCCGCAGCGGTCTGCCATGACCTGCGCATACTGAACACGGCTGGCATCCATTTTCTCCAAATCGATATCTTTCAAATACAGAATTCCGTTTCGGAACATCTTTTCTTTTTCGGAAGAAGACGCGAGGTGCATGATGCTGTTGTCCGGCAAATCCTTAAATTCCGGGAAACAATCCGCGTAGAAGCGGCACTGTTCACGTTTCGTGCAATAGGAATTCTTAACCGGTTCACGCAGCTCTTCCATCTCGCATTTTTCCATCCTGTCAATGATTTCATCCAGATTCTTTTGTTTTTCACGGATTACTTCATAAACACTTTTGCTGATATTTCCTTTAGGAGTAATAAAGTTTTCGGAAACGATCCACATCCGGTCATCGTCGAGCTCATCCTCCCGGACATACTGCATATTCGGGAATACAAGGAAGACTTTATCCGGAACGATTCCGCATTGCCGAAGGATCTCAACAGATACAGAAAACGTTTCCGCGCATTCCGTTCCCGGATACGGCGCATTCGAAGTAAAGTATACCTCGGTCAAGCTGTCCGTATGATGAAGAATCGGAATACGGATACGAAGGCCGCGATATTCAAAACGCGCCTGAACAATCCATTCGTTCTCTTTGAGCGCATCCAGGGAAACCTGAACAGAGTCCCCGATGGAACCTTTAAAATACGATACTACCCCCAGTTTCTTGAGAATCGAAGATTCAGGCGACTTAATCACGTTATAGTACGAAAAATATCCGGATCGCTCTTCGCGCGTCCGGCGCATTAACTGAAACAATCTTTTGCAGTTCTTAAAGCGTGTAATATCCTGATAATGATACATAGGGATATTTTATGCATTTTTCGCTTTTGTTACAACAAAAAAATGACGGAAACAAATCCGTTTCCGCCATTGATTTATGATTCGTTCAAATATTCCAGAACATCCGTCCTTAATACATTAAACACGTACTTTTTGGCTTCATCCAAAGAGATTCTCTGCGGATAAAACAGCCATGTTCTCATTCCGTAAGCGAATAATTCCGCAAAATATTCCGATACGGTCTTATTGGGCAACTGATGCGTTCCGGGAGACGCATGCCGGAATTTTTCCAGCATTTTCCAAAACGTATTCCCCATCAGCCGTTTCAGTTCATCCTCAAATCCGTTTTGTCCTTCCACCTGATAGGCGGTGCGGAAATAGTCCCTGTGAACATCGATCTGTTCCATCATCGAATAAATCATCTCTTCAAGTTTTCCGGATTCCGCGAGCGCTTTCTGCGGTGTAATCAGATCCTTCTCAATCAGATACTCTAACGCAGCATACTTATCAATGAAGTAATTATAGAAGGTAACACGGACCACCCCTACCCGGTCGCAGATGTCTTTGATGCGGATATTCTCAAACGGTTTCTCCATCATGATCGTCCGTAAGGCTTCCGCGATCAAATCCTTCGTGTTCACATCAGCATTATCTTTCCAAGCCATATAACACCTCTTACACGATCAGTGCGGCGAAATAGATTCCGAACAAAATCATTAACGCTCCGCTGACCATCGGCATCCATTTCATTACATAACCGTGCCTGTATCCGATTTCAAGCCCCGCGAAGGACGCAATAAAATTCGCGCAAAGGCCGACAATCATGGCAGTTGCCAATCGGACATCCCGGATTGCTGCGCAAAATGATACCAATACCGCGTCGATATTTGTGACAAGGGAACGGACGAGAACTTTTTGAATCGTGAAACTGTCATCGACGCGTTCCGGGATATCTTCGTTTGTTCTTCCCTTACGGACTAAGAACGCTCCGAACAATACCAGAATCACGCCTACCGCCAAAAGTTCCATGTCATTCGTTTTCAAATCACCCACTAAACGTGCAAGACCGTATCCTGCCAGAATAGCCAGCGCGGAAACAAACGTGCATACTAACGGATCCAATAGATGTTTGAGCGGTGACATTTGACGGCATGTCGCACCTTTGTGCATCAAAAGAAGAAGACTGTCCACCGTGCCGCATATATATAAAACAATTACCTGTATAAGAGTCATAGAAAAACCTCCTGCATTTTCATTATAGGGGAATCCGTCAAACTTCGTTCAAACAATTCATTCAAAATGTAAAAAA
>CACYEP010000149.1 GCA_902773425.1 uncultured Erysipelotrichaceae bacterium
CTGTTTATAGAAAATCACAACCGGTACATAAATCAAGAAGGCCTCCAGCAGATAATCCCAATACAGTTGGAAGAAGCGATATCCGTGCAAGGTCTGGACCGCGGTCTTTTTCCGGTTAGCGTTACGGTACGTGATGAAGAACGAGTACGCATTCAGGACAAGTAAGAAGCTGTATGCGGCAATCCATAAAGCCTGTTCAAGCGTTAACTGCCTTGCCCATGACAGCGATGATTCATCCAACAATGTATCGTACACAAACATCCCGCCCATTCCGTTTTTCTCCAGGATTTCCTCAATTCCTTCAGGAGTAAACCCTTTCAGGAAATAAAACCTATAGATTTGTTTGTCATACATTGGCTCATCATCCGGAATTACTAAGAGCCCCTCCGCCTCCTTCTCACTGTCAAAATAAGGAAGTTTAAACTCAATGCTTGCGACCGTTGTATGATCTATCTCAAAGGGAGCTCCGAAGTTACGAAGAACCGTCTCTAAGTCTTTTTCGTACTTCTTTGAAATCACAAACACAGTATCTCCGTTTTCTACTGTTTTTATAATGTCCGCTTTCTCTTCCGAGTCAGGATATTCATTCACAAAATAATTCAGATTGACCACCGGACATCCAAACGTATCAGGGAAAACAGATACTTGAATCGGAATTGCATAATACGCTCCGGCTTCTACAAAAGAATCAACTAATTCGATTTCTTTGAGATATTGAGGATCATTTGTCTCATCAGATCTTTCTCTATAGGAGTTGTTTAAGTAAGAATAGTCTGAGGAATAACTTAGAATCCGATATGTGCTTTCATACATGTTTTTATATTTGATGATTTGGCTGTAATAATTCCAGTATTCTGATAAAACCGCAAAATGATTCAAAATCAGGGGAATCGCTACCATGGCAACAATGAATTTCACTGCATATGCAGCAAATGATAATTGATTGTTCGCATTTCTTCCCTTCAGCATTGTTGAAAGAGAAAAGAACCGAATAGACACCGAAAACAAAAGAGTCAAAAGCAACACAATGGCAAATATGCCGCACATTCCGATCAGCACTGCCAAGATAAACTCGTATGCATGAGGAGACAGAAAACCGACGAGACCCACATAAAGCACAACAACAGAAAGAACAGAAAGCACCATCGCGGTGAGCAGTTCCTTACCGATCAGTCCCCAGAATACAGACGCACCCTCGTAACCGTTTAATTTGAAGATTGTAATATTCTTCAGTTGATCTGACATGTAGAACAAAAGAAGTACGGCCAGGATCCCAATCAGAAACAGCAGAGAAACAAGAAGCCTCTGCTGAACAATGCTCTTATACTCCGACTCAGACTGTGTCATATCAAGAATTGTCAGCCCGTACTCCTTATACTTTTGTACGAGTTCATTTGCGACTTGGCGGCCCGTACTTAAATCTTCAGCAAATATGTCAAAGTATAAATAAGTCCCGGGAGGCATTGCTGCCTTGTTAAATTGGTTAAATGAAATATACCGGACATCCCAATCAGTATTAAAGCATTCATAATGATTCAATTCATTTTTATTGTTTGTTACCGTGATATTCGAATTCGGATCATTGAACAGTTCCTCTTTCGGTCCATAGAAACCGTATAAATCATTTAATGAATGCGGACTCGCAATGTATTCGTGAAATATTTTTTTATCTTCGTCGATTACATCGTAAACAAAACTAACCTCAGCGGAATTACAGTATCCGTATATTGTTTGAATGAACTCGTTCTCATCAAATCCAATCATGTTGCCGTCAAACTCTAATACGGTTACCTTTTCTCCTCGGTAACCGTAATGATTGTACATGTCTGATACATCCTTCATCTTGTATGCTTCGCGGACAAACAAAAACATAACAATAGAGACGGCAACAATTGTGACTTGAATCAAACGCTTCATATCAAATACCTCTCACTATCGCTCGAATTTATAGTGACTATGCTGTGCAAATTCTCCCGCTTTATACGATGAGACGATTGTCGAAATACCTGTAGTTAGCCAGGGGCCGTACTCTATAGAATTTGACAAAACCTGAACGCCTGACCGATACTCCACCGCTCCGCCGGCATTCACCGCATAAGATGTGCAGTGTTTCTTTTCGCTCGCTCTATACCATCCGGAATACGAAGAGTACGCGTTTGTGATGTTGAATGTATCAGCAAACACAGGTAATGCTAAAGATAAAAGAACCGACAACAGTGTCATACATGCAATAAATTTTTTCCTCATAATAATACCCTCTTTATTATTTTGAATCACGGATACTGTAATTCCGCTTTCATTATTGCTGATTTTGCATCTGTTATTTGACCGTTTTTTGACCGTTTTTTGACCGGTCAAAAAAACAGTCATTTTTTTCGCTATTATTTGCTTAGGAAAGAGGACATATTTATGAAACTACTTACTCGCTTACTTATTGCTTTCTTGATGATCACTTGTTTTGCGAACTGTGTATCTGCCGATAACAATAGCTACTGTTTTAAGATGCAGGAATCTGAAGAACAGGAACTCACCATTCGCAACCAAGACGGCACCGTTGAAAAGATATCGGTCGTATATACACCCATCAAGATCACTGCTCTCTCAGGAGCCAAAACCATCAATAGCGGTGTATATACTATAAAGAGCCAGACCGCGAATCTGACATTATCCTTCGATATTCTTGTAAACGGAGGAAACATTGTTTCTGTATATAACGGTTCATACTCTTCTCCGGTTTATACTGTTTCAAACCCTCAATTGGTAAGACTTTCATTAAAAAAGGCAAAGTATTCCGTCTCTATCAATAGTTTTCCAACTACGACAAAATGGCTGCAGTGTGAGATCAATGATAATGATCAACTCGTTATTACGAAAAACTATTAATAATGATATTCGACTGTTGTCTCACTAAAAAACTCAGGTGTTTTGAACACAAAGGCTAAGCATGCCCAAAGCACCTGGATACCCCAGACGACGGCTATTCCCATTAACAAAAACTTTAGCACGTTAGACGAACGGGTGTTTTTCTTGATGAAGAACGGAACACAGGCAGCGGCGCCGAAAGGTGTAATAAATCCAACCGGAATCATTTTCGGTGCAATAACCATAAACACGACGTACAAGGCAAGCCAAACAAATCTGGCAAGAATATTCTTAGCAATTCTGAGTGCCTTAACAACCGGCTCCAACGAACATAATTGTGTTTGAAGATATTCATTCTGTTTCGTCAGTTTTTCGAACTCCCGGTGTTCTTCTTTAAGTTCGGCTTCCAAAGAATGAACACGTCGGATCAAAACATTCATTTGATCCGTTTCCCCGCTTTTTTCTTCTGTTCCGAAAAAATAGTCTTCATTCTTGCCTAATACTTCTGCCAGGAGCTCGACATTAGACCTGCTGGGGACATCTTTTCCGATTTCCCACGCAGAAACCCTGGACCTGCTGCTGCGAATCATGTCTGCGAGTTCTTCCTGACTGAGTCCTGCATCTTTTCTTGCGATTTTTAAATTATCCGCTAAAAAAACGTCCACGTATTATCCCCCCCTCTGTATTTATGCATATTATAGTTTCCTTAATAAAAAAAGTCCACCGAGCCGGGGACTTGACTATTCGTTGATTTGCACGATGGCGGCCGCTATATTTCCGTCATGGGAGATACTGATATTCATCTCCGGATGATCTTTGACATAGGGCTTTCCAGTATCGTCATTCAGGATCGAATAATGAAGATAATGGGGATCCTGGGTCGCTTTAAAGATGGCTTCCTTGGAGGCAAATCTTCCCGCAAGATATTCCCTGCGGCGTTTTTCGGAAGTCAGTGTCTCATACACGGAGTATTCATCTTCCGTCAGGATTCTGCGGACAAAGGATTCCTCAAAGCGGATCCGGGACATATCAACTAAATCGATGCCTATCATTACTCCGCCTCGATTTCCTTGATGTAGTATTCGTTACCGGATGTCAGGTATGTATGTTCGCTTCCGCAATGCGGGCAAATCTTCCCGTACTGCAAAGTCGCGTACGTTTTTCCGCAGTCCTCACAAAACGTCACCGCCGGAATCGGTTCAATGACCAGCTCGGATTCTTCCATGACCGGATATTTCTTGCGGTAATAATTCCAGCAGTCATACATGAGTTCCGGGATGACGCCGGTGACTTCTCCGCATTCCAAAACGACTTTTCCGACCTTGGTCAGTTCGTTTTCCTTGGCGAGTTCATCGATCGTTTTCGCGACGTGAACGATAATACTGAGTTCATGCATCGTTGTTTTCCCCTTTCGGTTCTTCGGTTTCCGGTGCGGTTTCTTCCGGCGTGTTCTCTTCGGGTTTCTTTTCTTCCGGCGAAGGTTCCGGTGATTTCACTTCCTTCGGTTCATGCGCGTCAGAGCGCGAACGGATCAGAATAAACACTTTCTTGACTACGCTGAGCAAGGGATGATACCGATCGGAAATCATACCGGTCACCTCGATCAGAAGTTCCGACAGCAGTACCAGCACGAACAGGATCACAAGCCCCAATCCGGTATTGATCGCACAGATGTACGCTGTTAC
>CACYEP010000150.1 GCA_902773425.1 uncultured Erysipelotrichaceae bacterium
ATAGTAGTTTCACCCTCTCTTGATTAAAGTGTAACATAGTTTCGCAAATTAAAAAGGCGCTTCGGAACAACGCCAAAATAAAAATGGTGCGGGAAGGGGGACTCGAACCCCCAAGGCTTGGCCAACAGCTTCTAAGGCTGCCGTGTTTACCAATTTCACCATTCCCGCATCCGCAGGTATATTCTAATGAATTTCGTTTAAACACGCAAGAATCTTCATGTTTCAGGGAGAATTCAGAGGCTGTTCAGGAAAACTTCACATACATCCTGTATAACATAATTGTCGAAAGACAAATTTCATAAATTTCCTCTTTAATAAATCCCTATAATAAATGAAACTCTCCCAATGCCCGGGAGAGTTTTTCATCGAAAGAAAAGTATTGTGAAATGAAAAGTATTTTGTTATTATATTTGTTGCCTGCGGATGTGGTGAAATTGGTAGACACGCTACTTTGAGGGGGTAGTGGCAGTAATGTCGTACGAGTTCAAGTCTCGTCATCCGCACCATTCGATGATAAACAGTTCAATGAACTGTTTTTTTTACCAGAAAGGAACCTGTTATGTACCGGTATGTCGCATTTGATGTTGAAACTCCGAACCGCTTCAGCGACCGCATGAGCGCCATCGGAATTTCGGTGATTGAAGAAGGAATCATCACGGAAGAGTACTATACCTTGGTGAACCCGGAAACATTTTTTGATTACTTTAACGTGCAGCTGACCGGCATTAGTCCGCAAACCGTAAAAGACGCACCGGCATTTCCGGAAGTCTGGAAGAAAATTGAACCGGTTCTGTCCAACGGAATCTTAGTCGCGCACAATGCGGTATTCGATATGGGAGTTTTGAAGAAGTGCCTGAATCATTATGATATTCCCTGGAAGAAATACGCGAAATATCTTTGTACGGTACAGATGGGAAGAAGAGTTCTTCCCGGCATGAGTCATAAATTAAATGTGCTGAGTGATTATTACGGTATTCCGCTGGATCACCATGTCGCATCCAGCGATGCCTCGGCCTGTGCGAAAATCTTCCTGAAGTATGTGGAATCCGGCGCGGACCCGAAACAGTTTATCCGCACCTACAGAATCTCAGAATAAAACGGTGACAGTCACCGTTTATTTTTTGTCAGGGATGTTCAGGAATTCCAGAAGACGTTTCCTGTCGGTATTCAGCACCAGTTCTTCATCCAATCCGCACTCTTCCGCAAACCTGATTGCCAGAGCCTGATCGGCAACCTGTGAAGGATCATGCGCATCGGAATCGATAATGACCGGCACGCGCTTTTCCATACAGTACCGCAGCATCACCCGGTAGTTCTCTTCACAATTCCATCTGTTCTGCGGTTTTCGAAGGGAAGAATTGTTCAGCTCCAGGGCGGTGTGATACTCCTTTGCCGCATCGGTTAACCGGTCATAGTCCAACGGTGTATGATCGTCATCCGGGTGGGAAATGATTTTGACTTTTTCATATTTCATGGCCGAGATTACCGAATCCGTGTTCTTTTCTTTTCCCTGATCCGTGAAACAGAACCGGTGGATTCCTGCAATTCCGAAGTCGATTCTTTCCAATTCTTTTTCCGTAAGGTCGACCGTGCCGTCGTTCAGGATGTTCATTTCGCATCCCAACAGAACCCGCACTCCGGAAAGATACCGCGGTACGGCTTCAAGATTTCTGAAATAAATCAAATCGGGGGCTCCGGGGATTCCGGGACCGTGTTCCGTGATGCCGAGAATCTCCAGTCCGGCTTCCTTCGCGGCCGCGGCATTTTCCCGGATTGTTCCGTAGGCATGTCCCGACGCAATTGTATGTGTATGTAAATCTGCGATTAATTTCATTCTATTCATCCTTGATCTTTTCGAGATCTTTTAATTCGAGGGCGTCCCCGGTGTAGCGGAAACGTACTTCATATCCCGCATAAGGGAATCCGTAGATCCGCTCCGTATCGTTTTGATAGTGAGGTCTTGGATCCTGGGCCAGGATTTCCTCCAGGGCCAGTTCCTTTTCCGCGGGAAGAATGCCTTTCAGTTTTTCCGGGAAGATTACCGGAATCTCTGCGCTTTTTGCGGATGCGAAGCCGCTTTTGGCATCCGGGATACTGTCCGCATAGGCAATGTACGGCTTGATGTCATAGATCGGTGTGCCGTCCGTTAAGTCGGCGCCTGCCACATCAATCACCGGACCGTATTCCGCGGTGTTCCGTAGTTTCTTAATCTTAACGGCCGAAAGACCGAGCGGATTGGGGCGGAACGGGGATCTTGTCGCAAAGACACCCATGCGTTCATTTCCTCCTAAGCGCGGGGGCCTTACCGTCGGACTCCATTTGCCGGTCTCATTTTCGGAAAATCCCCAAATCAGCCATAAATGAGAGAAACCTTCCAGTCCCCGGAATGCCTGTAAGTCCCGGTATTCCTTCTCGAACACAACAGTGCCTGTAAGGTTTTCTGCCAGACCTGCTTGGCGCGGAACGCCGAACTTGGAAGTCAGATCCGTATGAATCACCGCGATCGGATGAAGAGTCAGCTCTCTTTGATCAGCCGGAGGATCAATGGACCTTGCGACAGCTTTGACACATTCCGCAATGCCTCTTACCGCGGTCTGAAACGGAACGGAAGGAAGATCTTCGTGTTCCTGCAGGTCCAGATAAGGAATATGGATGAAGCCGGCTTTGATGTGAAGGCCTTCTGCGTCGATTTTTTGAAGGACCTTGTACATAAGGTGGTTACACACAAAGGTTCCCGCCGACCCGGACAAAGAGGCCGGAATATAGTTTCTGCGCATTTGAAGCACACATTCCATCACCGGAAGAGAGGAAAGATATTCCGGTTTTCCGTTTTCATCCACCGGTTGTTCGGAAGGCTTGTTTCCGGCATTATCGGGAATGCGCGCGTCATCCTTGTTGACGGCGCGGATCTCGGGAGTGATTTCCGATCTTCCGCCGGCTTCTCCCAGCATGATCACCGCGTCATATGAATCCCGGGACATCGCCGCAAAGACGGTTTCTTCGGCTTTTCCGAAGATTACCGGGACATAGAGCTTGGTGATTTTCATGCCCGGCAGATACGGAAGTCCTTTAAGAACTTCCATGGAGGCGTTTTTGGTTTCGTTTCCGAACGGCTCGAAAGCTGTAATTAATATTTTCGGTTCACTGATATTCATTACGGATTCCTCCTTTATTTCATTATAGCAGGCATCGGCAAACCGGCTTCATTGAGTTTATACGAGGTTTTTACTATAATGATTAGGACAAAACGGAGGTTTTTCATGCGGTTTTGTGAATTAACGGAAAACGAATATGAATCCTTCCAGAAGACCCATGCGTGCGGGAACTTCTTAAATTCCCTGGAGGCACGGAAAATGCGGACTCTTGCGGGGATCCGTACGGAATTGGTCGGCGTCAAGGATGAAGACGGCAAGATCCTGGCAGCTGCTTTATTGGCGCATCTGGGAGGAAAAGTGAAATATACGGTTGCGCAGAGGGGATATCTCTGCGATTACGCGGATAAGGAAACCCTGAAGTTTTTTACCGACTCCTTAAAGAAACATCTGAAGGGAGAACTGTATCTTCAGATTTCTCCGCATTTATTGGTAAGAGAACGCGACAACGAAGGAAATCTCGTAGAAGGCGGGTTTGACAACACCTGGATCATCCGAAATCTGGAGGAGCTCGGGTTTATTCACCGCGGGTTTACGACCGGAGTCCCGGACGGAACGGAAGTGCGCTGGGAGTATTCGCTGTATATGGATGATTATGACTGGAATCCGGAGAAGCTGATCAAGCACTTCAACAAGCGTACGCGCAATCATATTGTCAAAGGACAAAAGTACGGAGTGAAGGTCAGGAAACTGTCCCGGGACGAGCTGGATTATTTCATGGAGATGGAGGAGATGACCGCCAAGGAGAAAAACTTTGAGGACGTCGCCAGAGACCGTTCCTATTACGAAAATCTTTATGACTGTTACGGGGAACATGCGGAATTCCTGATGGCCTATCTGAACGCAGATGAAACGCTGGGGTTATTGGAAAAAGAACGCAAAGAGATTGACGCGAAAGTGGAAAAACTTCATAAGAAGATGGCCGAGCATCCCGAGTACAAGAACCTGATCGCGCAGGAAAAGGACGCGATGAAGGAAGTAACCGCCAACGGTAAGTACCGTGAAGAATTATTGAAGTTCAAGGAAAAATGCGGAAATGAGATTCCGTTATCCTCGGGTGTATTCATGGTGTATCCGTATGAAATTACTTCATTATCTTCCGGATCGAACAGGGAATTCTCCATCTTTGACGGAGCCAACGCGATCCGCTGGTATACGATGAATGAGGCGATCCGCAAGGGAATCCGCCGGTATAACTTCTACGGGTTATCCGGGGATTTCTCAAAAGATGCGGAAGATTACGGCGTATTCCAATACAAGAAGGGATACGGAGGTACGGTGGAAGAGAACGTCGGAGACTTCTTCTTACCGTTAAAACCGCTGGAGTATAAACTGTACCGGATGATGCGTCCGTGGAAGGAGTAGAGAAGATGCTGGAAGAATTATCGGCGAAGGAATTTGATGAATTTTCATATCACCATCCATTGACGACCTATCATCAGTCGTCCGGATGGGCAAAAGTAAAGAATTACACCGGCTGGGAACACCGGTTCTGGGGACTTCGCAAAGAAGGAAAACTTGTGGCCGCAACGCTGGTGCTGCGTAAAACCGTTGCGAAAGTGTTCAAACTGTATTACGCGCCGCGCGGATTCCTGGTTGATTTTTACGATGATGAACTGCTGAAGGAGTTCTCGGACGCGGTGGTCAAAAAAGTTAAGGATGAAGGCGGGTTTGTGTTAAAGGTTGACCCGTATATCGATACGAAGCTTCTGGACGAAAACGCGGAAGCCGTGCCGGGCGGGTATGATCACTCCGACTTGATTCCGAAGATGGAAAAACTCGGGTATAAATATCAGCTGGATGAGAACGGGGAACCGCGCACAACGATTGTCCATACGATCTATGTGCTGGATATCAAAGACCGCACGGAAGAAGAAATCCTGAATTCGTTTAGGTCCAAGACCCGTCAGATCATCCACAATTATCCGAAGAACGGTGTAAAAGTGCGCGCATTGAAGCGTGAAGAACTGTATAAGTTTAAAGACCTGATGGAACGCACATCGGAACGCAAGGGATTTGTCGACCGTTCCTTAGGGTATTATGAGGCGGTGTACGATGCGTTTTCCAAAGACGATACGGTTCGCTTCATGGCGGCGGAAATTGATATCAACCAAACCATTGAAAGCGTTCATGAGCGTATGAAGGAATCCCAGACAGTCTATGACCGTCTGACGGAAAGGAAGAATAAGAATCCGGAGAAGTTCAAAGCGGAAGGACAGTTAAACGAGACGATCGCGAGACTGGATGCCGCGAAGCGCAAATTGGAAGAGTATGAAGCTCTGAAGGCGAAATACGGTGATACAGCCCTTTTGTCCGTCAACATGGACTTCTTATGGGGTGACAGGGAAGTGACGGCGGTATTCGGCGGAAACGACCCGGAATTGTTCGGACTGAACGGACAGTACGCCTTGTATTGGGAAATGATCAAGGAAGCGAAAAAGCGCGGATGCGAACGTTTTAACTTCATGGGAATCCCGGATGATATATCCGAGAATGATCCGATGTGGGGAGTCTATCAGACTAAGAAGGCATATCACGGAAGAGTGGAACGGTTAATCGGTGAATTCGATTACGTGATTCATCCGGCGATTTATAAGCTCTACCGGTTCGCGGCGGAAAAGCTTTAAAAATAGATGACAAATACGAAATGCCCGTGCAGCTGTGCGGGCATTTTTTGGTGATAAACGCAATCTATTAATCTTTCTTATGTAATATATAAGTATTTTTTATGGGAAAAGAAGAGAAATTGAGAAAAATCAATCTATTATAAAATTTTTTGTTATATCATAAGAAAAACTTTGGCGTTCATCATTATTCATGATTTGAGATTATAGGGAAGCCTGCCTATAATTCGGACGTCGAAGGTGTTTTATGAAGAGCAGAGAAAAGGCATTGTTTGAAAAACTTCCGGTTTTGGAAGCCGTATTGAGACTGGCGCTGCCGACTGTGGCGGGGCAGATTATTTTGGTTGTCTACAATATGGCGGACACCTTTTTCATCGGCTTGACAGGAAGCGACCTTCTGATTACTTCCGTTACCATCAGCATGCCGGCGTTTATGTTCTTATCGGCAATCGCGAATCTCTTCGGGATTGGCGGCGCGGCGGCAGTATCCCGCGCTCTCGGGCGAAAAGACAAACAGCGCATCGGCAATATTTCCGCGTATGCGTTATGGGGCTGCGTGATTCTGACGGCAGTATACGGTTTCGTGCTGAAGCTCGGTATGGATCCGTTTGTGGATCTTTTAGGAGGATCCCATCCGGGAGTCCACCGGGTCGCGGCAGAGTATTTGATGATCACGGTAGTGATCGGCGGTGTGTTCACGTCGGTGAACAACCTTCTTTCTCATCTGGTACGCGCGGAAGGAAGGTCTCTTCATTCCAGCATCGGGATTATTCTGGGCGGAGTGCTGAATATTCTTTTGGATCCGCTGTTTATGTTTGTGATCCTTCCTCCGGGAAATGAGGTTAAAGGCGCGGCAATTGCGACAACTCTGGCAAACGCGGCTGCCTGCCTTTACTTCACCGTCTTATTGGTGATATTGAGAAAGAAAGGTTCTTTGTTAAGCTTTGAGTTTCATGATGACGCGACCACCGACGGATCCTTCCGTGAAATTCTGCTGTCCGGTTTGCCGGCTTGCCTGATGACACTTTGCGAAAACATCTCGTACGCAGTCCTGGATCATTTGATGGCTGCGGCCGGAATGTCCTATCAGGCAGGAATCGGTGTCGCGAAGAAAGTGAATATGCTGGCGCATTGCATTGTACGCGGAATCGCGCAGGGTGTTCTGCCGTTAATTGCGTACAACTATGCCCGGAAGGATTATGACCGGATGAAGCAATCCATCCGGACTTCCTCGTCCATAGCTGTTCTCACTTCCGTCACCGCCATGATCGTATGTTTCGCTTTCAGCCGTCCGCTGATCGGATTCTTTATTAACGGGGGCGGCGAGTCCGTGGAATACGGCGCGAGATTCCTTCGCATTCTTTGCGTAGGGTGCCCGTTCTCCGCGTTCGCGTATTCGATTATTTCGTTTTTACAGGCCATCGGAGAAAACCGGAAGTCTTTCCGTCTGGCAATTTTAAGAAAAGGATTGCTGGATATTCCGATGATGTTTGTCCTCCGGCTGCTTGTGCCGGTGTACGGAATTGCTGCGGCTACACCGATCACGGATATGGTCTGCTGCGCCGTGGCGGCAATTCTGTTTATTCAGTGTACGAACCGTTTGCAGACTTCCCGAGAAACCAATATACTGAAGACGACGGAGCAATTCGCGTCCTGATGAGGTAAACTTTATGCTTGACCCCAAAATCTATACTTTGCTGAAAGTGGCGGAAACCGGAAGTTATACTCAGGCCGGAAAGGAACTGAGTATCACCCAGCCGGCAGTGAGCCAGCACATCCGCGCACTTGAAAATGAATTCGAATGCAGAATTTTTGAACGGCTGGGAAACCAGCTGATTCTGACCAAAGAAGGCGAGGCAGTATTGGCCTGCGCAAGGTCGATGATTTCTTTATACAACAACCTGAAAACTTCTCTGAGAGATGAAGCTGCGGGCATCATGTCATTAAAAATCGGCGTTACGCATACCGTGGAAAGCAACCGTCTTTCCGAAGTGTTCGCGAAGTATGCGAGTGCGGGCAACGGAATCAACATTAAGCTTCTGACCGGGACACAAACCAAATTGATCCAGAGACTCAAGAATTATGAGTTGGACTTCGCGCTGATTGACGGAAGGATCAATGAACCGGGTCTGAAGAATATGCAGCTGGATACGGACAGTTTGATCCTGGTGACTTCGGCAGATCATCCGCTGGCGAAAAAAAGCGCGGTATCCCTGGATGATATCAAGAAAGAGAAACTGATTCTGCGGCTGCCGGATTCGAGTACCGCGAATCTGTTCGCGGCAACTCTTGAAAGCAACAACATGAGCTTAAACGAGTTCAATGTTATCCTGGAAGTGGACAACGTCGCGACCATCAAAGACCTGGTGCGCCATGAGTACGGTGTTTCCATTCTGGCGAAAAGCGCATGCCTTGATGATATCCGCAAGAAGAGACTGATCGGTCTTCCGATTGAGAATCTCAGCATGATCCGTGAAATCAACTTCGTATACACGGAGAGTTTTAAACACACGGATCTTCTGCAGGAATTTGTTAAACTGTATAACGAAATCTAGGTGCGGTATGAAGGCGGTGATGGATTCACCGCTTTTTTTGCGCATGCGCAACGTAGATGTAACCGATATCTGTTAAAATAAAAATAAAGATTCGGAGGCATATTATGAAGTTTGTAAGAAGAATCATTCCGGTGCTGGTGATGATTTTATTCATTGCGGGATGCGCAAAAAAAGAAGTTCCGGCAGATGATACAGTGATGCGCGTGGGATCGCTGAAAGGTCCGACTTCCATGGGCTTGGTATCCTTGATGAAGAAAAATGAAGAAGGCACATCGGAAGGGAAATATGATTTTACGATGGCGGTTATGGCCGATGAAATCGCGGCGGGATTAACCGGAGGCACGCTGGACGCGGCGCTGATTCCCGCAAACCTCGCAAGTGTTTTATACAACAAGACAAACGGCGGGATAGTCGTTTTGAATATTAATACATTGGGCGTTTTATATGCGGTGACAGGGGATGAGACAGTGAAATCTGTTTCCGGTCTGGCCGGCAAAACCGTTTTATCGACCGGTCAGGGAACGACGCCGGAACTCTCTCTGCGTTATTTGATGAGTGCGAACGGAATTACGGATTATGAAATCGAATTTGTTTCCGAAGCCTCGGAAGCGGCAGCGATTTTGGCAAAAGATCCTTCCCGGGTCGCGGTGCTTCCCCAGCCGTTTGTGACAGCTGCGTGTGCGCAGAATGATAAACTGCGCATTGCGTTTTCCTTATCGGAAGCCTGGGATCAAACCGGTTCGGATTCGAAAATGGTGACGGGTGTTACCGTTGTCCGCAGGGAATTCCTGGATGAACATCCGGAAGTCACGGAACGTTTTATGAAGGAACATGCGCAAAGTGTGGAGGATGTACAGTCGGATTATGAGAAGGCTGCGTCTTTGATTGCGGAATACGGAATCGTGGAAAAAGCGCCGGTCGCACTGAAGGCTTTGCCGTATTGCAATCTGGTGTCAATCTCCGGTGACGAAATGAAAACCGCATTAAGCGGATATTTAACAGTATTGTTTGATCAGAATGCGAAAAGTATCGGCGGAGCCCTTCCGTCGGATGACTTCTATTACGGAAAATAAAAACTATGAAAAGAAAGCTTGTCATTGTCATCGGATGGATTCTCGTGTGGGAGATTCTTTCACTGTGCATTTCCAATCCGGTGCTGATGGCAGGGCCCTATGAAACACTGAAAACCCTGTGTGCCATGGCGTGCACGGCGGAGTATTGGTTATCCGCGGCAGGAACCCTGGCCAGGGCGGTTTGCGGGATCCTGGCCGGATTTATTTGCGCCGCAGTGCTCGGATGGATTTCGTACCGGAGCCGTATTTTCCGGGAAATCACGGAGCCGCTGTTCTCGGTCATCAAATCGGTGCCGGTCGTCTCGTTTATCGTGCTGATCCTGCTGTGGACCGGCGGGAAAACTCTGTCGTTTTATATCAGCTGGATCGTTGTATTGCCGTTATTCTATTTCAGTTTCCTGGAAGGATTCGCATCGGCGGATGAAAAATATCTGGAGATGGCGAAGATGTACCGGATGTCCAGGGCCAATGAGTTCAGGTATATACGGTATCCTGCGCTGTACGCACCGCTTTGCGCATCCGTGAAATCCGCAGTCGGGCTGGGGTTTAAAAGCGCAGCCGCGGCAGAAGTAATCGGGCAGGTGAAAAATACGGTCGGTAACGGCATATATCTGTCCAAGGTATACCTTTCGGCGACGGAATTGTTTGCGTGGACAATCACGGTGGCTGTTATGGCATACGGCGCAGAAAAAATAATACTGTTCCTACTTTCAAAGGCGGGAGGAAAACAGGTATGATTGTGTTGGAAAACGTCACGAAATCCTATAACGGCAAGGTTGTCCTGAAGGATTTCTCATATACCTTTGAAAAAGGAAAAATATATTTTGTGAAAGGTCCGTCCGGAATCGGGAAAACCACCCTTCTGCGTATTGCTTCGGGATTGGAAAAACCGGATGCGGGAAGAGTGCATTTCAGGGAAACACCGGAGTTCTGTATGATGTTTCAGGAAGACCGGCTGCTGGAGAATTATTCCGCGGCAAGAAATCTTGAAATCGTCATGCCGGGAATAGATCCGGCCGTAATCCGGAAGAACCTGGAAAAACTGATTCCGGCAGAGGAAACGGATAAACCGGTTTCCGAATTATCCGGAGGGACTAAACGGCGCGTCGCGGCCATGCGTGCTCTTCTGTTTCCGGGGAATATCCTGTTTATGGATGAACCGTTCGCGGGTTTGGATGAAGAAAACCGTCATAATGTCCAAAGAGTCATTGAGGAATTGAGGGGTCAGAGAGTTTGTGTAATCGCTTCACATCTGATTCCGGAAGGCACAGAAGCGGAAATCATCGAATTAAACGGAGGTGTCGAATGATTACAAATGATAAGGGTATTGTCGCGTTTAAGCATGAAATACTGGAGGATGTCGCAAGGCTTGCGTGGAAAGGGGAACTGACTGCGGATTCCAAGGATCAGCTGGTCTACGAATTGATCCCGGGGCCGAAAGCCATGTGGCGCTGCTGCGTATACAAGGAACGCGAAATCGTACGTCAGAGAATCAAACTGGCGTGCGAGCAGAGCCCGGACGGACGTCATACCAAGAGCGACAATGTGATTCAGGTCATTGAAGCGGCATGCGAAGAATGCCCGCTGTCCTCGTATACGGTGACCGACAACTGCCGTCTTTGCATCGGAAAAGCTTGTCTGAATTCGTGCCGTTTCGGAGCGATTTCCATCGGCGCGAACCGTTCGTATATCGATCCGACCAAGTGCAAGGAATGCGGAAAGTGCGCAGAGGCATGTCCTTACGGCGCCATTGCGCATTTGGTCCGTCCGTGCAAGAAAGCATGCCCGGTCGGCGCAATTACGTATGATGAATACGGTGTTTGTGAGATTGATGATTCCAAGTGCATTTCCTGCGGACATTGCATTCACACGTGCCCGTTCGGAGCCATCGGTTCCAAGACTTATCTTGTCAATATCATCGAAGATATCCTGGCAGGAAAAGAAGTATACGCCATGTGCGCACCGGCTACCGAAGGCCAGTTCGGACCGGACATCTCCATGGCATCGATCCGTGCGGCGCTGAAGAAAATCGGTTTCGCGGATATGATCGAAGTCGGACTCGGCGCGGATATGACTGCGGCGTATGAAGCAGAGGAATGGGCGGAAGCGCGCAAAGAAGGCAAGAAGATGACGACTTCGTGCTGCCCGGCATTCATCCAGATGCTGCGCAAGCACTTCCCGAAGCAATTCGTTGAAAACATGTCCCAGACCGTATCTCCGATGTGCGCGGTATCCAGATATCTGAAATACCTTCATCCGGATTGCGTGACCGTATTTATCGGTCCGTGCATCGCAAAGAAGACCGAAGCGGCGGACAAGAGCGTTCCCGGAAATGCGGATTATGCGATCACCTACGGTGAATTTACATCCCTGCTGAACTCGAAAGATGTGGAACTTGAACCGATGGAAGATGATTCCCAGGCGGCTTCGATCCACGGCAAGCGTTTCGCGTCCAGCGGAGGAGTTGCGAATGCCGTCATGGAAGTTATGAGAGAACGCGGCGAAGATACCGAAGGAATCAAACTGCGTCAGGCAGCCGGCGGAATTGATTGCCGCACGGCGCTGCAGCTGATCAAACTCGGACGTCTGCCGGAAGATTTCGTGGAAGGAATGATCTGCCCGAGCGGATGCGTCGGAGGGCCTTCCAAACATGTCGCGGAAACCGAACTTACCAAGGCGCGTGAGAACCTTCTGAAGAAAGCGGACGGACGCAAAGTCCTGGAAAACCTTCAGAACTACCCGATGGGGAAATTCTCCATGAAGCGCGACGGAAGCATGGAATAAACACGCAAGGCCGGATATCCGGCCTTTTTATGTGCCGGTTTCGGTACCTATCCGGCGTAACTTCGTTATAAAATAAAAGTATGGAAGAGAAAAAGCGTACGTACATTGCGATTGACCTCAAGTCGTTTTATGCTTCGGCGGAATGCGCGAAGATGGGAGAGAATCCGTTAAATACGAACCTTGTGGTCGCGGATGAAAGCCGGACGGACAAAACGATCTGTCTGGCGGTTTCGCCGTCTTTAAAGAGTTTCGGGATTCCGGGAAGGCCCCGTCTTTTTGAAGTGAAACAGGCGGTCCGAAAGATTAATCAGGAACGTGAGAAGGCGTACGGCAGACCGCTTACGGGAGAATCCTATTATCTGGATGAACTTCAAAAAGACCCTTCCAAAGCTTTGGCATTCAGAGTCGCAATGCCTCATATGGAAGACTACATGAAGATCAGCACCAAGATCTACGGCATCTATCTGAAGTATGCGGCCAAGGAAGACATTCATGTTTATTCCATTGATGAGGTCTTTATCGACGCGACAGAATATCTTCATGCGTATGATTATGATCCGCATAAAATGACCATGACGATGGTTCGGGATGTTTTGCAGAATACCGGAATCACCGCGACTGCCGGCATAGGAACCAACCTTTTCCTCGCCAAAGTCGCCATGGATATCGTCGCAAAACACTTAGATCCGGATAAGGACGGTGTGCGCATCGCGGAGCTTGACGAAATGAGTTACCGGAAAACCCTATGGGCGCACGAACCGATCACGGATTTTTGGAGAGTGGGACCGGGGATCCGCGACCGCTTGGCAAAGCACGGGATCAGGACAATGGGAGACATCGCGCGCTGTTCAGTGGAATATGAAGAGATCTTATACAAGGAATTCGGGATCAACGCGGAACTTCTGATTGATCATGCGTGGGGATATGAGCCTTGCCGCATGGAGGATATTAAGGCCTACAAGCCTTCCAATAACAGTCTCGGAACCGGGCAGGTTTTGCCGGAAGGATATCCGTTTGAAGCCGGGAGACTGATTATCAAAGAGATGGCGGATGAACTGACATTGAGCCTTGTGAGCAAAGGTCTGGTGTGCGCGGACTATTTCCTCGGTGTCCATTATGATATTGCGTCCGCCAAAGATAACGATTCCAATGTAAGCGACTGGTACGGAAGGAAAGTCCCGAAACCTGCGCACGGAATCATTCATCTGAAATATCCGACCGCGTCTTCCCGGATCGTTTTGCGGGAAATGACGAAATTATATAACCGCATCGTGAATCCTGCGTTCTTAGTGCGCAGAGTCTTTGTGACGGCAATGAATGTAAAGCCGGAGACGGAGGCGGATAAACCGGTATACGAACAGTTTGACTTGTTCAGCGACACGGAAAAAGAAGACCGGGAATTCGAGGAAGTCCGTGCCGAAAGCACCCGGGAACGCGAAGCGCAGAAAGCAATCCTCGAAATTCAGAAACGTTTCGGGAAAAATGCTGTGGTAAAAGGAATGAACCTGGAAAAAGGCGCACGCACCAAGGAGCGCAACGACCAGGTCGGAGGGCACAGGAAATGAAAAAAGATCCGATGGAAAAATATGCGGACCTGCTCGATCTTCCGCATCATGTGTCTTCGTCTCATCCCAAGATGAGTCTGTCGGACCGAGCTGCGCAGTTTTCCCCGTTTGCAGCATTGACCGGATATGATTCCTATATCCGGGAAGAAGGCAGGCAGGTCGCGTCAAGACCCGAACTGGGTGATGAAGAACGGGCTGAGCTGGATGAACAGTTCCGCCTTTTGGAACAAAACGGAGACAGGGGAGTCTTTGTGACCGTGACGTACTTTGAGGAGGATCTTCGAAAAGACGGCGGGGCTTTCCGCACGGTGTCCGGTATTGTCCGGAGTCTGGACCGGGTTCGAAAGATTTTGCGTATGGAAGACCGTACAATGATTCCGTTTGATGATATTGTGAATCTTTCAGTTTTTCTTAAGAACGGCGAAAATGAACTCTGAAGCCTCCGGTTCGTGATATAGTATTCTTCTGAACCGGAGGTTTTCATTATGATTATCGGCCAATTTGCGGATGTATTTCCGCCTGAAATTGACGGCGTCGGAATGGTCGTCAATGCGTATTGCGATACTTTTACCAAACAGGGCAAAGATACCTGTTACTATATTGCGCCGGCAAATCCAAAATATGAAGGAACGAAGGATTATCCGGTCATTAACTTTGCGAGTCTTCCGATGCCGCATGAAGCATACCGCATGGGATTGCCGGCCATCGATCCGAAATTACAACTGGAATTAAGTAAAATCAATTTCGATGTGATTCATGCGCACAGCCCGTTTACCGCAGGACATTATGCGGCATTACAGGCGGATGCGCACAACCTTCCGCTGGTTGCGACCTTCCATTCGAAATACTACGATGACTTTTTGGCGAAGACCGGAAGCGAATTTCTCGCGAATGTCGGTGTCAAATATATCGTGAACTTCTACAACGTGTGCGATGAAGTATGGGCCGTCAACGAGGCGACCGCCAAGGTATTGCACGACTACGGATTTGAAAAAGAAATACAGGTAATGCCTAACGGAACCAATCTTTGGTACCCGACAGAGGCGGATAAAAAAGCGGCGGAAGAACGGTTTCAGCTCGGTGATGGGAAGGTGCTGTTATTTGTGGGACAGCACAATTTCAAGAAGAATACCCGTCATATCATCGAAGCTTTGAAGATTTACGCGGATACCGGTGCGAAGTTCCGCATGGTATTTGCCGGGCAGGGACCGGATGCAGAAGCGATGAAACAGCTTGTAAAGGATCTCGGATTAGACAGCTGCGTGTCATTTGTCGGACATGTGATCGACCGTAACATCTTAATGGGATTGTATGCCCGGGCGGATCTTCTGGTGTTCCCGTCCATCTATGACAATGCGCCGATGGTGGTAAGAGAAGCTGCTGCGGCCGGGACACCGTCCTTATTGATCCGGGGATCCTGTGCGGCAGAAGGAGTAACCGACGGGTATAACGGATATCTTTGCGAAGATACCCCCGAGAGCATTGAAAGAACGATTGAACGCGCCTTAAGCGATCCGAACGATGTCGGTGGGAATGCGCGGAACACAATTCCGATGTCCTGGGACGCGATCATCAACAACGTCCGCGGACGGTATGAGAATCTGGTCCGTCAATACAAGAACGGAGAAAAGACCCGGTCGGAAGACTGGCTGAAACCTCTGACGGAATTATTTGAACAAAAATAACGAATTGCCCCGCAAAGGTTTGAATTTGCGGGACTTTTTTAGGGACCTCGCCGAAAATGAAATCAGGAGGTGCACAGTGTATGAACATTGTAGGAGAAAACATCCGGGAAAGCCGTAAGAAGGCAGGCATGTCGCAGGAGGAATTGGCACAGAAGATCTTTACGACCCGCCAGACCGTTTCGAATTATGAAAACGGAAAATCCAATCCGGATATGGAGACGCTGAATAAGATTGCGGAAGTGCTGAATATGAGGACGGATGCGCTGATCTATGAAGACCGGAGTGTGTCCAAGCGAAAAAAAGCGTGGTGGTGCATTTCGGGATTTGTGATCGGGCTGGCGTTATTGATCACCATGGATAAGACGGCCGTTCCGGCGTATATCTATGACGGTTCCGCGAGAATTAAACCGTACCTTTGGATGTACACAAGACTCGGGTTGATCCGGCCTCTTCTGGTGTTTGCGTTAGGCTGGCTGATAACTGCGGCGGTATTGGGATTTATGCGGAAAGAACGGATTGCCCTCAAACAAAACCGCGGATTGTTCTGGGTGCTGATGGGCATCCTGTGTGTGTACGCGGCAGTCACGGCGGTTATGATCGTACGGGAAATTCAGGTGTTGGAATTGAGTCAGGGCTACAGCATCTACAGCAGTATCCTGCAGATCCCGGTGAAGGATTATTGGAAACGGGGGATTCTTCAATTGGTTCACAGTGTCTCACCGTGGTATATCCTGATGTGGTTCGGAATTGCGGGAATCTTCGCGAGGCTGTTTAAGCCGGAAACAAAAGAAGAATAGAAAAAAGAGATGCGAGCCGCATCTCTTTAATTTTCATATGGTGCGGGCGAAGGGACTTGAACCCACATGGATTTTACTCCACTAGAACCTGAATCTAGCGCGTCTACCAATTTCGCCACGCCCG
>CACYEP010000151.1 GCA_902773425.1 uncultured Erysipelotrichaceae bacterium
ATACAAAACCCCACTTCAGTTCAAATCTGAAATGGGGTTCTAGGTGCTTTTTTATGAACTGTCTACTTTTACTTGACTAGTTCAAAAGTGCCTTTTTTGCATGTTATTCGGTTTCCAGTGTGATATCTCCGGAGACCGTTTTAATTTGTACTTCCGCGTTTCCGTTTCCGGTTTCATAGATCCCGATGCCGCGCCGGCGCATAGCCGAACCTGTTTCATCGGAGATATCGCCGCTGACCGTTACGATATCTGCGCGGAAATCTTCATCCGCCAGACAAAGATTTACATCCCCGGAAACTGTCTTCGCAATCACCTGACCGGCATGACAGGTAATCCGGACTTCGAGGTCACCGGAAATGGATTCCGCACCGAAGACTTCCGTTTCGCCTTTATAGGAAATATCTCCGGATTTCGATTCCAGATATACTTCATCCGATACGGTTTCTGCGAGTTCCAAGTCGCCGGACACAGTGCGGATATCAAGGTCGGCATTGATCCGGTTGATTTCGATATCGCCGCTGACTGTGTTCACGAATGCTTTTTCAAAAGTCACATCCGCCATGGATAGATCTCCGCTGTTGGAGGAAAACCGGAAGGCTTTGGACTCAATATTACGGATATTTGCGTCCGCGGAGCTGCCGGAAACGGAGAAAGTATCCGGCGTGATCTCTTCGGCATATACGGTTCCCGACGGCATGCGCACATCCAATATGCAGACCGATTCCGGGATTTCCAGGCACATTTCGGGTTCTTCCCTGCGGGATGCCCCGAGGATCCGGATGTAGGCTTTTCCGTTTTCCGAGGAGGTTTCCACACCACCGGAACCCGAACGGAAAATATAGTTCAGCGTATCTCCCTTGCGAAGTTTCAGATCCAGCGGACCGTCCGATTGGACATAAACTTCCTGTACGTCCTCTTCAAGATAACCCGTCAGATCTTCGGCACGCGGCTTGAAGTCATCCGCAGATGAATCAAACTCGAAATTGAAATTGATCCCGCGGCTGTCCTTTACGGAGTTCAGTGTATCTTTCACAAACCTCAGTGTCTCGTTCAGGTAGTCTTTCCAGGTTCCGGTACGGACTTCTTTTTCCGGAACAGCACCGAGGGATTCCGCAACTTCGTCGGCTGTGCCGAGTTCTTCCATGATTTCCGCATCGGTTTTCCCGGCTTTCTTTCCTTCGGCAAAATGTTCCTCGAAGGCCTCGATGATTTCTGCGCGGTCTTCTTCAGGAAGGTTCTTTAAACGTTTCTGCAGTTCATATAAGTAATCAATTTTCGTCATTTCCGATTAACCTCTCAACTTTCTCCGTGAATAAAACCCATTCATTTCTTTGGGCTTCCTCATATTCCTTTCCTTCTTCCGTCAGATGATAGTACTTCCGTGCCGGACCTCCGGATGATTCGACAAGGTAAGTGGATAAATACCCCGTGTCCTTTAAACGCTTCAGAATCAGGTACAGGGTGCCGGCCGTTACGGACATTTCCCGGGAAATTGTTTCGGTCAGTTCATATCCGTACATATCCTGTTTCCTCAAAAGGGATAATACGCATAATTCCAATGCGCCTTTTTTAAATTGGGCGTCCATAGCATCACCTCTTTCGAGAATACTGTAGCACATACTATATTGTAATGCAATATACTGAAAACGTATTTTAGCAGGCTGTCAGGAGACTTGCTTTCAGGGAGAGCGCGGATTATAATTCGCAATAGTTAAACATGTCTAACGGTAGATATGTCCGGTCAGCGGATTTCCCGGGAAATACCCGGCAGGAAAGACGGAGGAGTTATGAAATACGGATTGTTAGGAAGATTTGTGAAGTTTGCGTTTGCGAAGACCGCATTCGATTATATTGGAAAAGAAATCCCGGAAATCTACGGGGAAGACTATAAAAAACGTGTGCTGAAGAGATATAGGGAAATCACAGAAAGAACACCGGCATCGGCACGGGAACTGAACTTTGTGAAAAGCCCGGATGCCAAATAGAAACGGAGGGGAGCGGGATGAAGTATGCAGGTATGCCGCAGGGAATGTGGATTTTGTTCGGAAAATCCTTCAAGGATCATTTGACTTCGGTTTGGGGATATGATGCCCGGACAGCGAAACAGATTACCCGGAAGGCAAAATTGAAATATAAAGAGATCATTGATAAGCTTCCGGAGTTTGAGCCGCAGGATCGCTTCAGGATGAATATTGTCAGCTGTGCGATGCTTTGCGCGTTTCTTTTGAATTTGCCGCAAAAACCTTCAGTGGATAAAACAACGGAATATTACCGCGATTCCATGATGACCGGACCCATGAGACTGTTTTGCCGGATGAGCGGGAAAAGAAAGTTCACGGATTCCGATACGGAAGGATTGAAACGTACAGCGGCGCTGCGTGCGGCCGACCGGAACCCGTACTCTTGGAACATGGAATATCTTCCTTACGGGGACGGGAAAGGATACGAAGCGAGATTCACGAAATGCGGCATCTGCGTCTTGATGAAAGAATTGGGACTTTATGATTTGGTGCCGGCCATGTGCAGGCTTGACTATACAATGAGCGAAGCCGGAGGCGTGTCGGAGTTTGTAAGATATTATACGATTGCGTCCGGCGGACCGTATTGCGATTGCGGGTATAAGAAAAAGAATTGAGGAAAAGTGTATGACCAGACGCGAACAAATAAAAAACGCATATAAAATGACAGGCGGTCAGGCGAACTTTTACGACGGAATGATGACTTATTCGACAGTTTTAGGGAAAGCAATCTGCCGGATCGTGTGGAACATGGACGGTAAAAAGAATTTACAGTACCTGGAGAAAGCTCTTTCCGGCATTCCGGAGAATTATGTGGGAAAACTGTTGGAAGTTCCGGTCGGAACCGGTGTTTTGACGATGCCGGTTTACCGGGATCTTCCCGATGCGGATATTACCTGTCTGGATTATTCCGAAAAGATGATGGAATCCGCCGAAAAGAAAGCGGAAGCTGCCGGAATAAAAAACATTACTTTTCTGCAGGGAGACGTAAGCGCACTTCCTTTTGACAGCGGCAGTTTTGATATCGTGGTGTCTTTGAATGGATTCCACGCATTCCCAGACAAAGAGGCAGCATACCGGGAAACATACAGAGTATTGAAACCGGGAGGCATCTTCTGCGGATGTTTCTATGTGCAGGTAGGTCATAAACGGACCGATTGGTTTATCCGGCACCTATACGAACCTGCGGGATTTTTCACGCCTCCTTACGAGACCGAAGACAGTCTGCGCAAACGCTTATCCGGCATGTACCGGGAAGCGGATGTCACCGCGGTGGAAGGCATAGGATGTTTTTGCTGCAGGAAATAGTATAATAGTCCTAAACAAGGAGGCTGGCTCATGCGCGAATTGCCGATTCGAAATTTCCGCTCCGTCGGGGCATATCCGGTAAAGTACGGAGGTCATATCATTCCAGGGCGGATCTTCCGCGGAGGCCCTTTGTGTGATTTGAAGGAAGAAGACTGCGCATCGTTCCGTGATGAATACAAGATCCGGTATGTCCTGGATCTGCGGGATGAAAACGAGACATACCGTATGGAAGATACCGGGATTGAAGGCGTGGATTGGGAGTTGATTCCTGCTTTGCCGAGGGAGGACGAAGGCCCGGGGTTTGACTTTGACACCCAGCTTAAAACCCGCGAAACCGACCCGCAAATAGCCCGTATGGAACGGTATATGATCTCCATGTATCAGCATGCCGTTTCATAATCCTGCGTACACAAGGCTTTTTGAGCGTATGCTGGAGAAAAATGAAAACGTGTACTTTCATTGCTCAGCCGGTAAAGACCGAACGGGAATCGGAGCATTCTTGATCATGACGGCATTGGGGGCTTCGGAAGAAGACGGAATCAAAGAGTATCTGAAATCCAACGAATACATCTATGCACATCTGGATGAAATTTTGGCGCATATTCCGATGCGCGGCATGTCGAAGGAAGCAATCCTGAAATTAATCACGGTGTCCGAGGTATACATTGAAGCTGCGATTGACGCAATCTATAAGGTTTATCCGGATATGGAGACATTCTTGGAAAAAGAGTACGGCCTGACGGAAACCAAGCGCTGCAAACTGCGCAGATTCTATTGTTCAGATGACAATTGAGGAGAAATGTAAAGGCTTTCTTGAGAATCACGGCAAAACGGATTATCATAAAATCAGCCGGAAGGCTCTTTGATAAGGAGGTATTTATCATGGATGAAGAAAAAGTAGTTCAGGAAGCGAAAGCTGCTGTCGAAGAAGTCAAGGCAGAAGCGGAAGAAGTGAAAAAAGAAGCTGCGGAAGAAGTCAAAGCTACGGAAGAAAAGAAAGAGGACTTCCAGGCGAAGGCTGCTGAATTTGCGGAAACCGCGAAAGTAAAAGCAACCGAGATCGGCACGAAAGTCGCAGAAGGCGCGAAAGACCTCGGTGAAAAATTTGCGGCAACGGAAGCCGGCAAGAAATTGCTGGGCGAAGACGGCAAGCTGGGCAAAGACGATCTCGAAAGAATCGGAACGGCTGTTAAGGAAGGCGCTAAGGACTTGGGTGAAAAGTTCGCGGCAACCGGTGCCGGCAAAGCTTTGCTCGGCGAAGACGGCAAGCTCGGAACGGATGATTTGACCCGGATCGGCGGCGCAGTCAAAGACGGTGCGAAAGATCTCGTTGAGAAAGTCAAAGAAATCGTAAAGAAATAAGTTTTCACGAGGAGACCCGACTTTTCAGGCCGGGTCTTTTTTTAAGGAGAGGCATATGAATCAATACGAAAAAGAACACCTGGAGATGATCCGCAGCGGTCTTCCGGAGTGCGCGGTATTATTGAAATCGAACGGGGATTTCCCATTGGATCATGCGGGGAAAATCGCGGCATACGGAAGCGGAATCCGTCATACGGTCAAAGGCGGAACGGGTTCGGGCGAAGTGAATTCGCGGTATTTCGTGACCGTCGAGGAAGGCCTGGAAGAGGAAGGCTTCACGGTTACTTCGAAGGAATGGATCGCGGAACACACGAAGATCCGCGCAGCCGCCAAAGAGAAGTTCCTGCAGGATATCCGTAAATCCGCGAGGAAACACAGGACCCTCCCGATCCTGGAAGGCATGGGAAAAGTCATGCCGGAACCGGAATATGATCTCCCTTTGGACGCAGAGGGAGACTGCGCGGTGTATGTGGTATCCAGAATCTGCGGAGAAGGAAATGACCGAGAGGCCAAACCCGGGGATTTTGAACTGACCGCGACCGAAATCCGGGAAATCCTGGAATGTAACCGGAAGTATCCGAAATTTATGTTGGTGATCAACACCGGCGGTCCGGTCGATCTTTCGCCGGTTACGGAAGCGGAAAATATTCTTGTGTTATCCCAGCTCGGCGTGGAGACAGGGCATGTGCTGGCCCGGCTTTTGACCGGTAAGTATTATCCTTCGGGAAAACTGGCGTCTACATGGGCCAAGTACGAAGACTATTGCGATATCGGCACGTTCGGCGAAGAAGAGGATACCCGCTATAAAGAAGGAATCTATGTCGGATACCGGTACTTCGATACGGTGAAGAAGGAACCGCTGTTCCCGTTTGGGTTCGGTCTCGGATACACAACATTCCGTATCGAACATGTTTCCACGGAAATCAGCGGGCAGACGGTTACCGTTACCGCGGATGTGACAAATACCGGAAACTACGCGGGAAAAGAAGTCCTGCAGGTATATGCGTCCTGTCCGTACGTAGATTTGGATAAGCCGTATCAGGAACTGTGCGCGTTCGGGAAGACCGGGGAACTTAAACCCGGAGAAACCGAACGAATGAATCTGGAGTTCAGGTTCAGCAGCTTGGCATCTTACGACGAAAAGAAGGAAGCTTACGTGCTGGAGAAGGGAGACTACATTCTCCGGTTGGGAAATTCTTCCCGCTGTACGGAGAAAACAGATGTTCTGCGTTTGGAGGAAACTCTCTGTGTCCGGAAAGTACACAATTGTCTCGGGAACCCGGATTTCAAGGATTGGAAGCCGGCATTCGAAGGAGAAGAAGACACGGAAGGATTGCCGGTGCATGTGATCGATAAATCGCTGATTCCGCATGAAACGGTATCGTATGAAAAACAAATCCAGGTATCTCCGGAAGTATTCTCCTGGAGCGAAGATGAATTGATCCGCTGCAACATCGGTTCCTACAGTGAATCGGGAGGAATTGCGAATGTAATCGGCAGTTCCGGTAAATCGGTTGCGGGTGCTGCCGGAGAAACAACATCGGCGCTTTTGCACAGGCATGTGCCGGTATTGGTGATGGCGGACGGGCCTGCAGGTCTGCGCCTGAGCCGGCAATATTATATAGATAAGAAAGGAATTCACTCGCTCGGGCAGGGCCTTCCGGATACGATGGCGGATCTTCTTCCGTCCTTTATCCGCCGCAGATCTTCCAGACCTGCCAAACTGCCGAAGGGTGTGACCGTGCGTGAGCAGAATACAACAGCGATTCCGATCGGAACCGCCATCGCCCAGACTTGGAACGTTGAGTACGCAAGAAAATGCGGAGATGCGGTCGGGGAAGAGATGGAACGCTTCGGAGTGCATTTGTGGCTGGCCCCGGCGCTGAATATTCACCGGAATCCTTTATGCGGAAGAAACTTCGAGTATTATTCCGAAGATCCGCTGATCAGCGGAAAAATGGCTGCCGCAATCACCGAAGGCGTACAATCCCACAAGGGATGCGGAGTCACGGTCAAGCACTTCGCATTCAATAACCAGGAGAAGAACCGCTACAACAACAATTCGATTTTGTCGGAAAGGGCGGCGCGGGAAATCTATCTGAAAGGATTTGAAATCTGTATCCGGGAAGCGAAGCCTCTGGCATTGATGACTTCCTACAACCTTGTGAACGGAACGCATACATCCGAACAGCGGGGACTCTGTACGGATATCTTACGCAGAGAATTTGGGTTTGAAGGCATTGTGATGACGGACTGGGTCGTTTCAGCGGTCAACCTCGGGAAGAAAACGAAATATCCGTCTCCGGATGCTGCGAAGGTTGCAGAAGCAGGAGGGAACCTCTTTATGCCCGGAAGCAGGAAAGAGTACAGACAGCTGGTCCGCGGATTAAAGAACGGCACCGTTTCCAAGCTGCGTTTGATGGAAAGCGCGGACTATGTCCGGAAAGTTACACAAAAACTGAAATAGAGAATAATCCGAATGGCTAAAAACACCGGGAAAATACGTGAAAATCCCGGTGTTTTCTTTACGATAAAATAAAGTTATGTTAGTATAACGGCATCTAAAGGAGAACTTATGGGGAACTCTTGGATGATCCTTGTCATAGCTCTGGTGATTGCGGCTGTAACGGTCGGAATCGTCCTGATCCTGACAAGAAGACATGCGGCATCGATGCGTAAAAACAACTCCTCGGGGCATGAAGGACTTGATTTCTTAAATCAGCATGAGGAGTATTTAAAGCGTGTCGTAGAGCGCGCGGAAGCCAGCAGGACCAAAGAAAACTGAGTTCAAACATGAAATCCCGGACCGGTGCGAAAGGATTTTTTATTTTGCGTAAAAAAGCGGTTTCAAGGGGCTCGTTAACGAATTGACACAAGAGTCTCAAATGGTATAATTGTAGTGCAAATAAAGGAGGATTATATAATCCATGGCTGTTAGAGTTGCAATTAATGGTTTTGGCCGTATCGGCCGTTTAGCATTCCGCCAGATGTGGGGTGCAGAAGGGTATGAAGTAGTCGCAATCAACGATTTAACTTCCCCGGATATGTTAGCTTACTTATTAAAGTATGATACCGCTCATCGTCCGTATGCGGGTCACACTGTTGAAGCTAAGGAAAGCTCCATCGTTGTTGACGGAAAAGAAATTCAGATCTACAAAGAAGCAGACGCGAATAACCTTCCGTGGGGCGAATTAAACATCGATGTCGTTCTCGAATGCACAGGTTTCTATACTTCCAAGGCGAAGGCTTCCGCGCATTTGAACGCAGGTGCAAAGAAAGTCGTTATCTCTGCTCCGGCAGGCAACGATTTACCGACAATCGTTTACAACGTTAACCACAAGACCTTAACGAAGGAAGATAACGTAATCTCCGCTGCTTCCTGCACCACCAACTGCTTAGCACCGATGGCGAAGGCGTTAAATGATGCGTATCCGATCTGCTCCGGTATCATGACAACTGTTCATGCTTACACCGGTGACCAGATGGTATTAGACGGACCGCACAGAAAAGGTGACAAGAGAAGAGCAAGAGCTGCTGCTGCGAACATCGTTCCGAACAGCACCGGTGCTGCAAAAGCAATCGGCTTAGTTATTCCGGAATTGAACGGTAAGTTAATCGGTTCCGCTCAGCGTGTTCCGACCATCACCGGTTCCACCACGATCTTAGTAGCTGTTGTTAAGGGCAAAGACGTAACTGTTGATTCCATCAACGCTGCGATGAAGGCTGAGGCTACCGAATCCTTCGGTTACAACACTGATCCGATCGTTTCTTCCGACATCATCGGAAGCACCTACGGTTCCATCTTCGACGCTACCCAGACCATGGTTGCGAAGATCGATGAGGATACCTATCAGGTACAGGTTGTCTCCTGGTATGACAATGAAAACAGCTATACCAGCCAGATGGTTCGTACCATTAAGTACTTCGCTGAATTACTGTAATTCTTCGAAAACGAAAGCTCCGGAATTCCGGAGCTTTTTTCTTTTCCTGCAGAACAGTGTATAATCGTGGCAGGAGTGAAATCTATGGGAGTTATACGTGATTTTGACCGAAAACATCAAGACAGTGCCGTATGGCAGTTTATAAAATTCAATCTGGTCAGCACAACGATCTTCTGGGTGCAGTTATTATTGGCGAATGTATTGCCTTTACTGTTTGATTCGCTGAGGGAGCCCTTGCCGGGAATCCTGCGCGGTATTTTCCGCCCGGAGAATATGGATGCGAAATATATCGTGAACGGAGCCGTAACCTGGGGATATGTATTGCCTTTTTTCCTTTCGAACTTCCTGGCAAATATCTACGGCTACTTTGTCAACATGAAAGCTACATTCAAGGGAAAGGGCGGAAAATACAGCCTGCCGGTTTACTGCGCGGTATTATTTGTGCTGATTCTGTTCAGTACGTGGTTACAGAGCATCATCACCGCAGCATTGTCCAAAGGAAGTCTGGCAGCCCTTGCGAGAACCATAGCTGCGGCTGCGTCGGGAATGGTGCAGATGATCGTGATCTTCCCGCTGGAAAAGTTTGTGCTGTTTAAGAAAGACAGATAATCACAGTATCCCGCTGAAGTCAAATTGCCTGTTCGACCAACCGTCGATAGGCTTTTTTTCTGTTCGCGGATACAATGAAAACGGAAGCGGGAGGCAATGATATGGACGCTAAAAAAACAGGAATGATTATCCAGGAAGCAAGAAAACGTCAAAACATGACGCAGCAGCAATTGGCCGAGCGGCTGAACGTATCACATACAACGGTATCCAAGTGGGAGTGCGGAGATCATTTCCCGGATGTGTCGCTGTTGGAGCCGATCGGAAAAGAGCTGCATCTCACAATGAACGAATTATTGACGGGCGAAAAGGAAGCCGGACAAAAGGAAACGGTACATGCATTGGTGGAGGCAACTATGGAAGAAGTAAAGAATAAAAACCGGGCGAACACCCGGAAGGTTGCAGGAATTGCGGTCTTGATCATGGCAGTCATTCTGACATGTGTATTCGTGTTTTGGAAGTCTGCAAAAGAAGCTTTGATATTTGAGGGAAATTGGTACAGCGCAAACAATGCGGAGTATACATTCAAAAACGGTGAAATTACATATGCAGCTACGGATGAACATCTTGCAGCATATACCTATGAAGGTGATGCGGTGAAAATCGGCCGTACATTCGAGTATGCCGGCCGGATTCTTTACTATCACCGTTATTCCAACGGCCTGGAAGTCCTTTCTGCCAAGGAAAACGGGTTCGGAACGGTTGATTTTGCGCGGGGAGCCGCGGACGGCCCTTCATCTTTCAGAGAAGTTGAGAACTATCGCCTGGATAGATTCCGCTCTTATTTGGATGAAAACCTGTACGGGGTATGGAAAACAGACGACGGTTATTATATAAACCGGAATCCTTATTGGGTCATTGACCGGGACGGAACAGTAACCGAACTGGCGCCGGACGGATCAGTGTTTACCGTAGAGAAAATGGATATTATGAATTCCGTAGGAATCGAAGAAAACGGAGATGTCGTCAGTTACTTTAATTGGGAGATGCCGGAAGGGAGTGTTGAAGGGCAGATAGTTCAAACACCGGTGATCCGTGAGTTACCTGATACATATACAGAAAATGTGATTGAGATCGCGGGGCTGAAGTTCTATAAGGCGGAAGATCCGCGCAAATAAGATTCGGGGAGGTGAATGCCTCCCTTTATTGCGGAATCCTGCAATTCCGTTTCTTTGCAGGAGAATGTATAATAAAACTATGATGAAAACATGGAAACGGCTTCTTGCGGGACTGATGGTGATCCTTGTGGTTGTTTTGGGGACGCCGAAAGTATCCGCAAACGGATTTACAGATTTGAATGATTTGGCGGCAGTGCTCGAGAGTGATTTTGTGTATGTCGTGGATTTTGATAACGGGCAGGTCCTGACTGAGAAGAACGGATACGAAAAAATGTATCCGGCATCCATGACGAAACTGATGACGGTATTGCTGGCGATTGAACATTTCAGCGATTGGGATGAAATGATCAAAATCACTCCGGAGGCAGTGGAAAATCTCGGGGATGCGACGGTCATCGGTTATTGGCCGGATGATACGCAAAGCGTCCGGGATTTGATTTATGCGTCGATGATGGTATCGGCGGCGGATGCGACAAACGCGCTCGGGATTGCGGTATCGGGATCGGTTCCGGCGTTCGTAGAAGCGATGAATGCGAAGGCGAAGGAACTCGGCATGGATCATACGCATTTTATGAATACGTCGGGAATGCATGATGAAAATCATTACAGCACCTGCGAAGATATCGCAAAGCTTTTGAAGGCATGTACGGAAAATGAAGATTACCGGACGGTGATGGACCGGGAAGAATATACAATCAGCGGCTGTTATCCGTATCCGGACGGGTATGAACTTGAGTCAAGCGCATGGTATTACGCGGATGAATACAGTATTCCGGGATTCCGCGGGGGAAAGGCCGGCTATACCGGCATGGCAGGACATTGCCTGGCATCCTGGGAAGTATTCGGAGGAATGAACCTCGGGATCATCGTCGCCCATGCGGATACCGATTACTATGAGGCGACGCATTATGAAGAAACCGCGTATATCGCAAGATATCTGTATGAACGTTATGCGCGTACGGAAATTGATGTGAGTCATGTGGATTTCGGCACGGTGCGGGTGCACAGGTTATTGACGAATGATGAAGTTCCGATCGTTGATAAAGGCGTGTTCGTTGTGGATGCACCCAAGGACCGGGAACTCTCTTTCGGAAAAGTAAATTTCAAAGAGGGAGTTACGGCGGCGATGGTCGAAAGAACAGTCAAGGGAACCGTCGGAGCGTATGACGGGGACTCGCTGGTTTATGAGACGGAAGTCAGCGTAATCATTCCCGCGGAGAAAAATCCTGTTGTCGGATTCTTTGCGCCGATCGGGGGAATGGCGACGGCGGGAATCGTGTTCCTGGCGCTTATCTGGGGCGTAATGAGCCTTTGGCAAAGGCGCAAATCATGAAACAAATAAAGGCTTTTCATGAAAGGTGAAGAGCCTTTTTTTCATTGTAAAATAAAGGATTTTCCGTTTACTTGAGAGATAAGTTTGTCTATAATAATGACGTCAAGGAGGAACTTCGATGAAGGATGTCGTAATCCGTGATTGGGATGAACTTCAGCATGTGATCTTCAAGGGCGCTTGGGATCCGACATTGATGCGTTACCGCACCAACTTCATCTACCGCGGATTAAACGATGCGTCGGTCAGCGGATGGGTTCCGAAACTGAACCGTTACTGCGGTCACAAACTTGAACTGGAGAATTCCCTGATCCGGAATTTCCGGAAGTACGCCTATGCGGAAATGGGAACTTACAACGGGTTTTGGACCACAATTACGCTGGGACAGCACTACGGGCTTCCGACCAGACTTCTGGACTGGTCCTATTCTCCGTTGGTGGCAGCGCACTTTGCGACCGAAGACCTTGACAATTACGATAAGGACGGCGCAATCCTCTGTATCAATTTCGTAAAACTGAAATCGCAGATGCCGAAGGTCCTGCAGGATCTTCTGAAAAAAGAAAACTCGAACAGTTTTACGACAGAGATGCTGGAGAGAGCGGTTCCGAACTTCGATGCGTTAAAGAAGATGTCGGAAGACCCGTTCGTACTGTTCTATGAACCTGCGAGCATCACCAACCGGATTTCGGGCCAATACTCGTTATTCTCGGTGGTGTCCGATCCGAATGTCCTGTTGGGAGATTTGATTCCGGAAGATGATGAGAATTTCGGTTACCGCATTGTGATTCCGAAGGAAGTTAAATTGGAAATCCGCGACAAGCTGGATTACATCAACATCTCCGAACGTACGATTTATCCGGGATTTGCGGGAATCTGTAAGTGGATGACACGGCGTTACGCCAACCTGGGGCCTCAATATAACGCGAATCATGATGCCCACGAAGAATAGAAACAGTGTTATACTGTATCTATAAACTATTTTTTCAAAAAGGAGGAAAAGATGAAAAAATTAGTAACAGTATTGCTGGTGCTGGCAATGGTATTCGGCTTAACAGCTTGCGGCGGCGGCAAGAAGCATGAAGCAGTTGACCACGGTGAAGCTACGATCTGGTATACCTATACCAAGGATCAGGAAGCTTATTTACTGAAGGCTGTTGAAGATTTCAACGCTTCCCAGGATAAGTTCAAGATCACAGCGACTTCGCAGAGCAATTCCGGATTCGCTACTTCTGTTTATCAGGCAGTTATGGCAGGCAACGGACCGGATATGATCATTGATTATGCATCCACAGCAGCTACTTATGTAGAAGATAACAAAGTCATCGCGTTGGATGAATATCTGAGCAAGGATCTTCAGAATTCCATTACCGGTCAGGCGAAGGAAGAAGCATTATCCTTCGAAGACGGTAAGATGCATGTATTCCCGATCGTCTTCTCCGGACCGGTATTATTCTACAATCCGGAACTTATTAACGCGGCGGGTATTGCGGTTCCGACAAACTGGGATGAAGTTTATGAAGCTTCCAAGGCAATCCATGACTTATTCGTTTGGACCACAACAGAAGGCGATCAGCTCGTTTATCATGTATCCAAGGAAGATCCGGGAGTAGACGGCGCAAGACATCCTTACGGATTCGCAGTTGATTCCCCGACTGACGTATTACAGTCCATGATCATGCAGAACGGCGTAGGCATCTGGGATAACGCTAAGAAAGAATGCTTATTCGCAGACGAAAAAGTTTATGCAGCATTAGATTGGTATAAGAAGGGCAACCAGGAAAATCTGTTCCTCTCCAACCCGTCTTTATCCAGCTATTTCTCCGATGACTACAACGCATACAACATCGGTATGTATGTCGGTTCCGTTGCAGGTTCTCCGTATCTGAAAGCTCCGTGGGAAGTTGCACCGATGCCGCAGACTGCAGGCGGAAAAGAATGGACACCGGCTTGGAACCGCGGCGTTATGGTCTTCAACTATGACGATGAAGCACGCGCACAGGCTGCTGCAGCATTCATTGAATATTTCGCTACTCCGGAAGTCAATGCCGGCTGGTGCGAAGCATGCGTTTATATGACAGCATTAAGCTCCACAGAAAACAATGCAGCATATAAGGCATTCTTAAATACCGATAAAGCAAGAGCATTATCGGCTCTCCGTCCTGAATCTGCAGGTTCCTTCATCGCTGTACCGGCGATTCAGTATGTTCGTGACGCATTCAAGAAGGCAATGTCTGAAGCTGCTTCCGGTATTTCCGGCGAACAAGCGATTAAGAACGCAATCGAATACGTTAACGATCAGTTATAAGATCCAGACAATTCGTTATGAGTAAAACCGGGTGGGTAATCATCCGGTTTTTTCTTATGACGGATATCAAAAATAATTATGTGAAAAGCCGATTTACTATCGTGACATTTTCCTTTTTTCTGTATAATAAACTCAAGGAGAAAGGGCATTATGCGGGTAAAAATTGAACATTTAACCAAAAGATTTGATGATGCAGTAGCAGTAGACGACTTTAACATGACATTCGAGGACGGGGAACTCGTCGCATTACTCGGACCTTCCGGATGCGGAAAATCCACAACACTGAATATGTTGTCCGGTATTCTTCCGGTCAGTGAAGGACACATCTATTTCGATGATGATGACGTAACGAACGTACCTCCGCAGAACCGCGGCGTAGGCCTTGTATTCCAGAACTATGCGTTATATCCGCATATGACAGTTTTGGAAAACATCTGCTTCCCGCTGGAAATCAAGAAAGTTCCGAAGGAAGAAAGAATCAAGAAAGCCACCGAAATGGCGAAGCTGGTTCAGATCGACAAGTATTTAGACCGTAAACCGAAGGCGTTATCCGGCGGTCAGCAGCAGCGTGTAGCGATTGCGCGTGCACTCGTGAAAACTCCGCGCTTATTACTTCTGGATGAACCTTTATCCAACCTGGACGCAAGACTCCGTCTGGAAATGCGTGAAGAAATCCGCCGTATCCAGCAGGAAACCGGTGTAACCACCATCTTCGTTACCCATGACCAGGAAGAAGCCATGTCGATTTCCGACAAGATCGTATTAATGAAAGACGGACATCTCCAGCAGGTATCCGATGCGCAGACATTATACGATGACCCGCATAATGAATTCGTTGCGAGTTTCTTAGGAAACCCGCCGATCAACAAGCTGTACGGCTATATCAAAGACGGTAACTTCGTATTGGAAGATGGCAGTGCAACGGTAAAAGTTAACAATCCGAACGTCAAAGAAGGACAGACGGTGGTCTTAGGCATCCGTCCGGAAGCAACGCAGCTGAATGATAAGGAACATGACCTGACGGCAGTAATCAAGCAGAGATACACGATGGGCAAAGAAGAATTGGCATTCGTCAATGTCGGTAACCAGACCATCCGTGTTTACCTGTCCAGCGATTATCAATACGCGGTAGGCGATACAGTTTATATCAAACTCCGTCAGAAGGGCAGTTTCTTATTCGACAGAGAAACAGGAGCCAGAATTTAATGGCTAAGAAAAACAAGAACGGATCCAACGACGCGATATTCAACCGGAAATTCGAACCGTTGATTTATCTGATTCCGTTCGCTCTCGGCCTTGTGATTTTTACGTTATATCCGGTTGTTAACGTAGTAATTATGTCGTTTAAGGAAGGATACCGTCTGTCCGGCGCATTCACAGGCGTAGGATTCGGTAACTTCACAAAAGTATTGGGTGACAAGAACTTCATGACGGCAATCAAGAATACATTCATCTATGTATTCACGGTTGTCCCGATTTCTACGGTATTATCGGTATTGATTGCGAACCTTTTGAACAAGAAAATCAAAGGTATTGCGTTCTTCCATACCGCATTCTTCTTACCGCTTGTTACCTCGTCCATTGCGGTAGGCTTGGTCTTCAAGTACATGTTCAACCGTGATATCGGTGTTATCAACACAATCATTACCCTGTTCGGCGGAAAACCGATTGACTGGTTGGGAGCAATTGCGGGCACGGGTCCGTACAACCTGGCGGCAGTCATCATCTTCGGTATCTGGAACATTATGCCGTTTACGATCATTCTTCTTCTGAGCGGCTTGCAGAATATTGACCCGCTGTACTATACGGCTGCGGAAGTAGACGGAGCGAATTCGTCCACGATCTTCCGGAGGATCACCGTACCGCTGTTGATGCCGACGATCTTCTTAACCATGATCGTCAACCTGATTTCGTGCTTTAAGGTCTATAACGAGGTTATTCCTTTCTGGCGAGGGGAAGCCGGCGTAACCGGACGAAACCTCTACACGATGGTTTACTATATCAAGGAACAGTTCTACACAAACCGTCAGCTCGGACGTGCGGCGGCTGCGTCAATTATCCTGTTCTTGATTATCTTCGTATTTACGATGCTGCAGCGCTGGATCCAGAGCAAGGTGGATAATTAGGAGGAACGGACATGTCAAGAAAAAAAGTTAATACATTCTTTACGTACTTCTTCTTGATTATCGGCGCGCTGATCATGATCTTCCCGTTCTACTGGATGATCGCATCTTCGTTTAAGTCCGCGGCGGAATATTCTTCGTATCCGCCGGTATGGATGCCGTCGAACTGGCTGAACTTCTCGAACTTCGTTGAAGCATTCAAGGCAGCTCCGTTCGCAAGATACTTCGTGAACTCGGTCATCGTTACCGTGGCTTGCGTAGCGTTAACGAGCGTTACTACGATTCTCGGCGCGTTCGGGTTCTCCCGTATGCGTTTCCCGGGAAGAGAAGCCATCTTCGGATTACTGTTGTCGTTAATGATGGTTCCGTTCGAAATGCTGGTCATTACGAACTACCAGACCGTTACGAAATTACACTTGGTTGATACCTTGCCGGTATTGATCATTCCGTTCTCAACATCGATCTTCTATACCTACATTTTGAAGAACTTCTTCGATTCGATTCCGGACAGCCTGTACTACAGTGCGCGTATTGACGGCGCGTCCAACTGGAAATACTTATGGAGAGTTATGGTTCCGATTGCGAAACCGAGCTTGGTTACTATTATCCTGTTAGACGCAATCGCCTGCTGGAACTCCTTCTTATGGACCCAGTTAACGATTCATGTCGATAAGTTACGTACACTTCCGATGGGCTTGTTCGTATTCATGTCGGATGAAGGCTCCAACCCGCAGTTACAGCTGGCAGCGGCTACGGTCTGCGTATTGCCGATGATCATCCTGTTCTTATTCGCACGTAAGTACATCGTCAACGGTGTCGCGCGAGGCGGTATCAAGGGTTAATGCCGAAAGGTACACCGCATCCTGAGCTTCTTTTGGAAGCGTACGGTTCCGTTTGTGTCAGTCCGAAGGGTGTGTATATATCCCCGAAAATCGGACCGGTGCCGGTGATCCAATGGTCCAGGGAAGATATTCTTCCGGGATCCTATGTGATCCTGAAAAAAGTCAACCTGGCGATTGCGTGGATCATCCTTGCGAAAGAAGTAAAGGAAGTATACGCGGATACGGTTACTTCTCGTGCGGCGGATCTGTTAGATCGGCATTCGGTATCTTACAGTTTCCGCGAAAAAGAAGAACCGGTATCCGATGAAGAACTCTGTATGTGGGAAAAGGCCGTTCTGGCATGTGATTCGTCAGATGAGGCGATGCGGATTCTGTACGAATGCGCGCTCGATGCGTCATACCCGCATGTAACGGATAATTAAACATGAAGAGATGAGGAAACTCATCTCTTTTCATGTGCTTAAAAAAGATGCGGATTAATACATGTAAAATTAGGAAAAAGAGGATGCCCATAGAACAAGGTTGCATGAATGATAATAGTTTGGAGGGATAGAGCACGGATAGAAGTATGCAAATTTCACGAGACAGAATTGATAAAACTAATTGGTCTAATCATGGATACTTTCCTTGATAAGAGATTGGACTTCAATTAAAGGGAACAGCTTATATCTGTAGAGTGCAGTAGCGAAATGTGTTAAAAGAAAAAGAAGGGTAGATAATTCCCTGCGTTAAATCAAGTAACCGAGTAATGCTTAGATGACGTGAATTATGTAGCTGGGAGAAAGCACTTCGTATAATCTTGACATTATGATAATCAGAGTTATAATATCTTATGCAAGATAAAGGAGAGACCGATATGAAAGGATCATTCAATGAGAGGTTGTTAGAGCTTATACACAACAAAAAAATTACACAAAAAGACCTTGCTGATAAGGCTGGTGTAACTGAGGCGGCTATGTCCCATTATTTGAAAGGCGATCGCTTCCCAAGAGCAAGTGTATTAGCGAGAATAGCAGATGCATTAGGAACAACATCCGAGTATCTTATGAATGGCAATGCTTCTGATGCAAAAGAAGAAATTGATTATGCGAAGAAACTGATTGCAAGAAATGTTTCTGAAATGAGTAAAGAAGACAAAATAAGGATCATGAGTATCCTTTTTGAGGAGGAATAAGCCATCGTATATGAGACTGCCGGATGAGACTTATGAGTATATAAAAGGTGAGGTCATTGATCTGTTTACTCGGTATGATGTGAAGTGTATACCAATCAATGGCTTTGAAATTGCATCGAAGATGGGGGTTATCGTGGTTCCGTATTCTTCGCTGTCTACCAAAAAACTCGAGATAGCATATACAATCAGTCAAGATGGGTTTTATGCAGAGCATGGTGATGGGAAAGAATATATTTTCTATAATGACTCGTGTGGCTATAGAAGATCAAATATGACAATCCTTCATGAAATAGGACATGCAGTACTGGGACATACGGAAGAAACGGATCATGATGTTGCAGAAGCTGAAGCCGGATTCTTTGCCGGTTATGCCCTTGCTCCACCACCGCTAATTCATAAGCTCACGGATAAAACGGTTCTATGCATTAGTGAAACATTCGACATTAGTTATGAATCTGCACTGTATGCATTCAATCGTTACATGAAATGGATAAACTATGGCCCACATCAATACATGAATTATGAAGTGGTTTTACTAAATCAAATCACTGCATATAAAAATTGGGAGGTGATCAATCATGACATAAATTGTAAGAGATAAATCATTCTTGTTGTTATGTAACAGTCGCTACCAACAACTGTTACGATGCGCCTTGATTCTAGGGATACGAGTATTCTCCAAATAAGTAAAAAAAGAACACGTATCTTTAGATGAGCTATCAATGGGGGCAAGGAGGCCCCAAACAAATGATATCTAAAGATTATAGAACTTCTAACCTGTTTTTAAGAAATGAGTTCGAAACAGACGGTGTATGGGGATTTCCCATCATCAAAAAACAAGAGTTGGATTTAAGCAGTGTCGAATTAATCGCATGTTCAGACACAAGCAAAAATGACACATCTAATTTGAAAAAGGGTGTACATTTCTTCGTCGATGATTTCAGATTTGAGTCAATCTATAACCATCCGGAAAGAAGTTTGGAAAAGTATGGTAGATACCGGTTCCTTTTGACACCTGACAACTCTTTGTATTCAGAAATGAACGCTTGGAGACAAATTGAATCGGTCGGTCATTCTCGATGGGTTGGCGCATACTGGCAAAGCAAAGGCCTAACTGTGATTCCGACTGTGAGTTGGGCTCAGCCATCCAGCTACCGTTTTTGTTTTAGCGCGATAGAAAAAGGTTCGATTGTCGCAGTGGGAATGATTGGATGTAAGCGTGAAAAAATCGCTTTTTTGAAGGGGTACGATACAATGATCGAAATAATTGAGCCATCGGCAGTTATTTGTTTCGGATCACCATTTCCTGAGATGAAAGGAAAAATCATTTCGGTAGATTATTTCTCTTCTAGAAAGGTGGCGCGAAATGGGCGGTAGAGGTACTTTCGCTGCAGGCAATCCTGTTGAATATACGTATAATACAGTCGATAAAATTGCCGGTGTTAAAGTTCTGGAAGGGATAGATGGTCAACACTCACTTCCCGAGGAGTCTCATTCGAGTTTTGCTTATATCAAACTTAAACCGGATGGAACATTTCATGAAATGAGAATATATGATAAAGATCATTATCTCAAATATGAAATAGCGTATCATCCTGAGAAGAACATTGATCCTTCTCGAAACCCAGTACTTCATTATCATGTCTACAATCGAGAGTTTGAGAGATCCAAGGCAATTAAGATGACAAAAGCCATGAAAAAGTATTTCAAAAAATACATGAAAGGAGTAAAGATATGATTGGTGGAAGTATTTCGAAATTTATCGATCAACTCTACTTCGGTCAGGAGATTGTATTCTCCTACAATGGCCGTAAATACTTTATTCAAGGGTGGCGAAGTGATGATACTGAACAAGCCACTATGGTTCTTGATGATGTCACCGAACTGCATGAAGGAAATTATTTGTGGGAATACCATGCTGCTAAAATGAGCGAATGTGCGGAAGCCTTTTTAGTTGCTCCTATATGGAACGGAAAAGATTTCCTACAAATCGAAAATGATGTAGTTTGGACCGATTGGTAAAAAAGAAACCCCGTTGATGCTACCAACATCATCGGGGTTTTTCTAAGGATACGAGTATCCTCCAAATAAGTAATTAAATTATAAAATAATTATACAAAGACGTCAATTATAACATCTCACACAGCAATTCGTTACTTTTGGTTGTTTATATGAGGTATATCACAAATACCAGTATTTCGTCGCAGACTGGGGTCTTAACCTTTGCGACTTAATTGAATCCGGACGGAATCTGGGGAAACTTATGGAACACGAAAGATTTCATGGTTCTGGCATTCATCATAGTGCATGCCGTTATCTATTTTTTAGGGAAAAGAAAGCTCGCTGAAGTGAAGTATTCAAAGTTTATGATGCATTGGGTAAGGGGAAGAAGACATTTCGCCCTTTCTTGTATGATAAAATGATGGTGAGGTGATACAAGTATGATCAGCAGGAAACCCAGGACTGCCGTGGATAAAAACGGCATAAACGAAGAAGAATATCTGAAGGGATATAATGCAGATAAGTATCCAAAGCCGTCATTGACTGCGGATATCGTGATATTCCGTGACGATGAAGTATTGTTGGTTCAAAGAGGAAATCATCCGTATCTTGGCTTCTGGGCAACGCCCGGAGGTTTTGCGGACAAAAACGAGGAACTGATCGATACGGCACGTAGAGAACTGGAGGAAGAGACTTCGATCCGGATGAAGGATCTGACTCTGGTCGGCGTATACAGTGAACCGGGAAGAGATCCGCGGGGATGGACAGTATCTGCGGCGTATATGGCAGATGTGACCGGGCAGAAAGTCGAACCTGTCGCAGCGGATGACGCGGCCAAGGCTGAATGGTTCAAAATCAGTTATGAACCGGAATTGACTCTGCGATGCGAAGACATCGTATTGCACGAAGAGGATCTGGCGTTTGACCATGCGGATATCCTGCGAGATGCGATTTACGCAAGACAAAAATAAAAGAAGCTCCGGCTTCTCTTTGTTTGTACGGACCGCATGATGTATTTCCGGAAAAGCACCCGGAAGAACAAGGCAGAAACAGTTCTTCCGGTCGGGTGTTTTGAAAGGAAGAGCAGAGCGGCAAAGAGCCGGCGCTTTCCCATTTCTTGATAGAAGCCGGTATGTTATCCGTGGTACAATCTCCCCGTGAGGTTTTCATGAAAAAGATTACGTTCTATTATGTCCGGCACGGACAGACTTATTTCAACGAAGCGCGCCGCCTGCAGGGATGGTGCGACAGCCCGCTTACCGCTAAAGGCATTCAGGATGCGCGTGATGCGAAGGAAGCCCTGAAGAATATTCCGTTTACCAAGGCATATTGTTCGTCGAGTGAACGGTGTCGGGATACCGCAGATATCATTCTGGAAGGAAGAAATATCCCGTGTGTTTCTGCCAAGAACCTGAAAGAGATGCACTTTGGGAGTTTTGAGGGCTGTTATATGCCGGATCATCTGGATGTGATCGATCCGATCCGGTTCGGTACATATGACTGGACACAATACGGCGGAGAAAATACGGAACTTCTCGCAAACCGTATCAAAGGATACCTGGATGAAATCGCGGAAGAATCCAAAGACGGGGATACAATTCTGATTGTGTCTCACGGAGCTGTGTTCTTCCAAATGATCTATTTCCTTTTCGGTTATTCCAGAAGAGTATATCAGGAATTGATGTTCAAGGAACCGCGTGAGTATAGGCCGGTGCCCAACGGGTTTGCGGCAATCTTCACTTACGAAGACGGAAAGTATGAATTGATTGAGTTGGAAAAACGAAGTAAAGAATTCTTAGAGACATTAAAGAAGACCCGACATATTTGATTTATCAAAAAGAAAGAAGAAGTATTGCCTGAAATTATTGAAAATAATGCTACAATGGTTGCGTCGGCAGACGGAGAACCGATTCCGGACGTAAAAACTGATTGTGTTTAACACCGATGACCCGGAAGATAATCCAGTCCGCGATGGCAAAGTAAAACGTGGCACGACTGTAGGCGCCGTGAAATAGAAAAGGAAGTATTTTAAATGAGAGTAGTAATGATTCATACCAGCCCGGTTTCGTTAAACGAATTAAAGGCGCTCTGCAAGGAAATTATCCCGGATGTTGAAGTCTACAACATTATCGATGACAGCCTTCTGGATCAAGTAAAGAAGGTCGGTCACATCACTCCGGACATTATCGGAAGAATGTGTGCGTATGTCCAGACTGCGAAGACACTGAATCCGGATTTGATATTCAATCAGTGCAGTTCCGTCGGCGAAGCATTTGATATCGCGCGCAAGCAGGCCAATTGCAAGACTCTGAAAATCGATGAGGCGATGGCTGAAAAGGCAGTGTCTCTCGGATCGAGAATCGGTGTTGTGGCGACCGTGGCATCTACGGTGGCTCCGAGCGCGAATCTAGTCCGCACGAAAGCCAGGGAAGCCGGCAAGGATGTAACCGTTACGGAATATCTCGTAGACGGCGCCATGGATATCCTGATGCAGGGAAATGTTGAAAAGCACAACGAATTGGTTATCGGCGAAATCCGCAAAGCGGAAGCTGAAAACGATGTTGTCGTGCTCGCACAGGGCTCCATGACTGCCATCTTACCGTTATTGACTGAAACGACCAAACCGGTATTAACCAGTCCGCGTTTGGCGATTGAACGGGTTAAACAAGAACTTGGTTTGTAGTTCATTATGAAAGAAGACCTCCGTCAGGAGGTCTTATTTATTGTTCGTCATCCAGCCAATCCGGATAGGTATCTATGTAGTTTTGGAGAAGATCGCGCTTAGGCCCGCTTGTCTTGTCACTGAGATCATTCAGTGTAACGATGAACTCGCCGTCTTTGCCGGCTTCTCTGAAGAGGTATCCCATCAGGTAAATCACCGATTTGAGGAATTCGCTTTCCGGTGTCATAACTCTGACCGTATCTTCCGCAAGGCTCTTCAAACCGTCTTGAACTTGTTCCGAGAGGCCGTCTTCATAGGATTGAACGGATAGGAGGAAATAACAGGAAGAAAGAGTAATCGGGTGTTCTTTTCCGAGGGTCTTGAAGCAAAGCGGAACGGATTCTTCCAGGATCTCCCGGGCTTTTTCAAACTCGTCGCCTTCAAGAAGCGCCTGCGCATATCCGGCTGCCAGCTGAAGATACAGAAAGTTCTCTTTTCCGAAGGAGTCTTCCGCAACTTTCAAATAATGACCGCAGATTTCCTGACCGGCAGGATAATCACCCGCAACTGTCAAGGAGAAAGCGTAATTCATTGCGGAAATGATGGTGGCATGATCTTTTTCGCCGTGCTTTTCAAGCATGTGCTCGTAGGCAATCTTATTGTAATGCAGCGCCTTTTCTTCCTGACCCGTCATACTGTAAGCCAGCGCAAGAGCGTTTATCGCCAGGGAATAATTTTGATCTGAAATCAAATCCCTGTATCGCAGAGCTTCGCTGATCAGGGGAATTGCCTGTCTGTTTTTTTCCCTCGCGTTAAGGCAAAGTCCGTAAGTCAGTTTGGCATTGACGGTTTGCCAGTCTGTATCCGCATGAACGGAAAGTGTGTCTTTCAGGCATTGCTCGGCGCATTGTTCCGCTTTTTCCATTTGGGCTGTATACAAATAACAGGGCGGAAGAACTCTTCTAAGGTATAGGGAAGCTTCCGATGTGTTTTCGCCCACGATGTGAAGCAGCCTGTCAAAGCACTCACCGATTTCCGCTTTGCAGAAGTATTGCGAGGCTTTGATAATATACGGATCCCACTTCAGGAACATGGAGTAGATTTCATCCAAGGTGAACACTTCGGGGTTTATGACGGACTCTGCCGCAAATAAGCACCGGCAAATTTCGGTAACACTTTCGGCGGCATCCATCTTGGATAAGATATAGTCAAACTTTTTCTGCAGGACGGATTTCACATATTCCGGGTCGCGGTTTAGGATCGAATCAAAGATGACCTTCCGTACCGTTTCGTGCATGTAATACCGTTCTTCCTTGTCCTTGACAATAATCGTGTGGGAAATAAAGGAAAGGTAGTCGTTGTAACGGAAATCGTGCAGGAATTCCGGCGCAAGGACTTTGGCATCTTCATTGGTCCACAGAGTCAATATAGAAAGAAATTCGGCAATTTCCCGGTCGGAACGGTCCATATAGCGTAAGAAGCGTTCGATCAGTTCCTCCTTGTTGCGTCCGAAAATCTCTTCGGCGCTGAAGTCGCCGGAATCTTTTTTCTCATAGTAGGTGTTGACGCTGAGGTCCAGGAATAAC
>CACYEP010000152.1 GCA_902773425.1 uncultured Erysipelotrichaceae bacterium
CACTCCAAAGTATCCTGATCCAGATCATTTGACGGTTCGTCCAGAAAATACAGGGACGGTTTCTTCACCATGATCCGCACTGTCTCGATTTTGATTTTTTCTCCGCCCGATAATGTACGCATGGGACGGTCTTCATAGAAGAATTCCGAAGGCAATCCGGTCTTTCTCGACAGCTCCGCGATTTCCCCCGGGGTTGCCTCCAAGAACGCATTCTCCTCCGAAAGATATCCGTACACGCTCTTTTCACGGTCCGTTTCCGGCAATTCCTGCGGTAGGTATCCCTGCACTGTGTTTTGTACGATACGCTTTCCCGATACTTCTGCATAATCTTCTACCAAACCCGGATCGTACATCCATTTCAGAAGAGTCGATTTTCCGTTTCCTTCTTCCCCGATTACTGCGATTTTATCAAGCGGACGCACGGTAAGGGAAAAATCCTTAACCAGCGTACGTAAATCTTTTTTGTAAAGAATTGTGACATTTTCGATTCGGAACATACGTTACCTCCTTTGTTTGAAAAAAGTCTGTCTTCCTCAAGCGAAAACAGACTTTCTCAATTCATTCGTAGGTAAAACTCTCATCCGTCCATTTTGCGCATGAGGAAAAACGTGTTCATCAATCTTTCCTCTCTTTTACAAAACAAACGAAGTCTTCATCTTATCACGTCACATCCGCGATGTGCCTTTCCTACAAGAATAATAGATGAGTGTGAACTATTAATCAACTTTTTTCGTTACATATAGTTTGCGAATACTGCCGATAATTAAATCTATCAGGAGTGCAATGGCCACCTGTGCAAGAATAAATAACACACTGTATACTGCACCGTTCCGGGACAATTGTTCAGGAATCATACTGTTAACCAATTTGCCTGATAAGGTATGTACAAATAAAATAATCATAGTTTTTGACCCGATATAAGACAATACAGCTGCAGGTGCTTTTAACCCGCTGCAATTCTTTAAAAATGAAGAAAACTGGTAAATAATCATTATTCCCGATATTGAGCCGAGAATGGTTATTGTATAGCTCGGGTAACTGCGTATTGCAAGTTCAAGGCCTCCCGAATAAATCATATATGCCCAAATGATCGAAAGAATGAAATACAATGCAGCGTTGTTTTTTACTAATGATAAAATCCGGTGTTTTTTGAAAAGCACTCCTAAGAAATAAAATGACAGGGAATACAGAGCAACATCGGCGCTCCAAGGGAGCCACCATCCCTTTCTTCCAAGATAGAAGCCCAGCAAAGAAAGGCCCAGAACGACCCAAGCGGTTTGCTCATTTGATTTTGTAATGCGGTCCGAAACAGTAAAAATTATTCGCGTTAAAACAAGCATCAGAATAAACCAAACCTGCCCTACTGAGGGATAAGAAACAAATATATCTTTTGAAAAAGACATGCCGGCAAGATAGCGGATCAATTCAGCAGGAATATCAGTCAACGATTCGGCATGTATCAACACTGCAGCAATACTGAATAATAGATACGGGATAATTAAGGTTTTGAACAATACTTTTAGTTCTTGAACAATACTTCTTTTTTTATAGAAATAACCGGACAGAAAGATAAATGCAGGCATATGAACGGAAAAAATAATCTGTCTCAACCCTTTTGAAATCGGCAAATGACCAAGCAGCATTAATAATATACAAATGCCTTTGACAATATCTACGGCACCGTCCCTGGTTGTTTCCGGCGTCGCAGATTCCTTATTATCGGGCATATGTTTCAATAATAAATTAACCAAGAGACCAAGTACGAGCGCAATAATTATATGTAAAAGCATTAATATCCATGCTCTAATCTCCCCGGCCAAGTTGAAATGATTGAGTAATTTATTTAAAAACGTCCCGCATGTTTCCAGCATCCATAAGTGAACACATAATACATATAAAGAATTAATCCCTATTTTTTGCAGCAAAGGAGCATTTTTTATGGATTTTGATAAGAAATATATCAACAAACAACCGGACAAGCCTACAATTGCGGAAAGCACTAAATCTTTGGAATTCGCAGTAACGAAATAATTGTAATCATAATTAAACACGATTCCTAAAATCAGAATAAGCCCTGCAAAAGCGCAGTGTATCCAATGAACATGGTTCAATATACCGTTCTTTTTGATAAAGTACCCTATCCACAGGAAAAAAATCGCGTACAAAGCTGATTGTATACTGAAAGGGAGCCATATAAACCGACCGGAAATATGGCCGACAACCATCAGGCAAAAGGTCACAACACCCAGTTTTTTATCATCGTCTGTTTTATTTAAAAGAAATTGAAATAAGATGGATGCGAAGAACAACGCCGGTAAAAACCAAATTGCCCCGATTTTGGATCCGACTTCAATATTTGAAAATGAAGTGTTTGTTCCGGAAGCAAAAAAAGAACGCAATATGTCAGTATAGATTACATCCGTCATTCCGGATAAAGAAAAATCATGTGCAAAAACGATGCGATTTATGATATCTGTGACCGTGACCGCGAAGCATGTAACAAAGTAAGGAATCATCAATCTTCGGAATCTTTGATTAATCAAAGAAGTTGTTAATTCCTTCTTTTTTGTCGTATAACCGGAGATTAAAAAGAATAAAACAAGATGAATTGCATGAAGAAAGCCAAAATCAATTGATTTGATCTGACCTGAGGTATGACTGATTATTACTAAAATGATACCGATTGCTTTCGCATAATCTATCCAAACTTCTCTTCGAAAAGTACTCATATTCCCCCCTGGTTCAAACAGTTAAGCATTATATCATCTTAGCTGCTCTTTCACAAATAATGCCCGCATTACTGCGGGCATAGTAAGAAATTAAATCGTTTACCGGATAAAATGGGTAAATACGTGTTCCTCTTTTTCCGGCATACCGTACTTTTCTTTACCGAGTGCAATACTCTTCATTAAGAAGGACATATTGCGGGCTAAGGTACGCATAGTCTGAAGTCCTTCTTCATCCTGAAGAATTTCGCCCTTCAATCTTCCGTGCGCATTGTTCCAATACTGACTGGAAGCCACCGGCATTCCGGTAATCGTAAAGTACTTGTTGAGTTCATCAAAGGTTGCGGTAGTCCCTCCGCGCCTTGCGACGACGACTGCCGCACCGACCTTCATTGTCTTGCTGAAAGAAGTGCTGTAGAACAAGCGGTCCAAGACGGACACAAGGGTCCCGTTTGCCGATCCGTAATATACCGGAGTCGCCGCGACAAGTCCGTCCGCCTCTTCGAATTTCGGCGCCAGTTCGTTGACGATATCATCGAATACACATTTTCCGCGTGTGGCGCAGGTATCGCAGGCGATACATCCGCGCACCGGCTTATTGCCTACCTGTACAACTTCTGTCTCAATGCCTTCTTCCGCGAATACTTTCACCATTTCATCCAATGCGATGGATGTGTTTCCGCCGACACGCGGACTTCCGTTTAACAATAATACTTTCATGTTTATTCTCCCGCGACCGCGCATTCACTGAATGCGATGCTCGGACAGGTCACACTGCGGTAACTCCATTCCAAATCGTTCCCTACGGCGACAACCTTGTTCATCAGCTCGAGGAAGTTTGCCGCAACCGTCACCAGAGTAACGCTGCGCTCTCTCTTTCCGTCTTTCACATAGTAACCGGAGCTTTGCAAAGAGAAGTTTGTTGTGACAAAATCCACGCCTGCGTGAAGTCCCTGCAGAGATGTAATCACGTAGCCTTCCTTCATATCCGCGCATAATTCGTCTAAGCTCTTATCTCCCGGAACAATATAACAGTTCATCGGATGAACTCCCACCGGAGACGCATAACCCGGCTTGAATCCGTTTCCGGTGCTTTCGGTATTCATGCGCATCGCGCTTTGGGTGTTATGCAGAGCCATCTTGAACACGCCATGATCCACCAGAGTTTTCGTCTTTGTCGGGCATCCTTCATCATCGTAGTTCGCAAGATTCGCCGCATTCTGATTCCGCGGGTCATCCATCACAGTCACCAGTTCCGAGAATACCTTTTCACCGATTTTGTCTCTCAGCGGAGAAATGCCTTTTCCGATCAGATCTCCCGAGAACATTCCCGTAAATACGCTGAATAAAGAAGTCATCGCGTCTTTTTCGAAAATTACCGGGTAGTTTCCGCTCGGAAGACCTTTTGCGCCGAGTTTGGATAACACGCTGTCCGCGAGTTCATTTACGAATTTATCCGCATCAAACTTTGCGAGATCATGAACCGTCTCCACTTTGAAGTCATTTTTGACTTCGCCGTTTTCCATCGCTGCCGCTCCTGCGACCAACGCTTGAATCTTCGTGCCGTCTTCCACCTTCATGCCGTAGGAATTCGTGATTTCCCGGCGGGAAGTATCTTCTTCCCACTCAAGATCGGTGACCTGAATGATCCGCGGATCTTTCGCAAGAATCTTCTCCTCCAGCGATTTCAGAAGTTCTTGAATTTCTGCGCCGGAAGGTCTTACCCATGTCTGCACATATTCGGTTTCTTCGGCCGGCGCCGGTTTACGGATCATTACCTCATCTTCCGAAGTAATGTTGGCAGCCTGGTCGATCATAGCGGAGATGACGGCTTCCATCTTGTCATCGGAAACATCTTCGCTGGCGGTGTTCGCCATTTTTCCGTTGATGATTCCGCGGAACGATGTACCGGTGACATGGCTTGTTACATAGGAACTCATCTCATGATCAAACCACGCAACACGTTTTTCTTCGGAAACACTCTGATAGATTTCAAAGCTCTCGAATCCTTTCGAAAGCGCATATTCAATCCATGCCTGTTTATTCATTTGCCGTACCTCCTACCGTAATGGAAGTAACCCGGATTGCCGGCTGTCCTACATCGGTCGGAATGGATCCGCTCGACGATCCGCACATACCCTGTCCGCGTTCCAGGTTCTTACAAACCCGGTCAATGTTCCACAAAATATCTTTTCCGTTTCCGATCAGGGATGCGCCTTTGACCGGATAGGAGATCTTTCCGTTTTCGATCAAATATCCTTCCTGCACCGCGAAGTTGAATTCGCCGGTCTGCGGATTGACACTTCCGCCTCCCATCTTCTTCGCGTACAAGCCTTTTTCGATTCCCTCGAACAATTCTTCAAATTCGGAATCACCGGCCAAGATGAACGTGTTGGACATACGGGATGTCGGTTCATACTTGTAGGATTCTCTTCTGGAACTGGACGTGGACTCCATGCCCATGCGTCTTCCGTTCAAGCGGTCGATCATATAGGATTTCAAAACCCCGTGATCGATCAGGACACGGCGCTTCTGGAAGTTCCCTTCGTCATCGATGTTTTCGGAACCCCACGCATTCGGGATCGTTCCGTCATCTACGGCGCTGACGCAGTCGCTCGCAATCTTCTGTCCGAGTTTTCCGCAGAAGACGCTCTGGTTCTTGGAAACCGCGCTCGCTTCCAGCGCATGACCGCAGGCTTCATGGAAGATAACTCCTCCGAACGCATTGTCAATAATGACCGGCATCTTCCCGCTCGGGCAGTCTTTCGCGGATAAATTCACGATGGCGATACGCGCCGCTTCTTTGCCGACGCTTTCCGGGCTCACCGTTTCATAGAATTCCAATCCCATGCCGGCACCCGGTCTGTCTCCGCCGCTTTGGAAGTTATCTCCTTCCTTGGCAAACGCGTCGACCATAATGCGCGTACGCACACGGGTATCATCAATCAAACGGCCTTCGCTGTTGGAAATCTGAACTTTCTGTTTGACATTCAATAAGCGTGCCTGGACTTTTACGATGCGTTCATCCGCCTCGTACGCACTGTCCGTTGCGCGCTTTAAAAGATCGGTCTTCTCCTCCAGAGGAGTTGTCTCAAAGTCGATTTTGACCGGATGGCGGTTTTCATATTCCGTCTTCGTCAATTCGACCTTTCCGTCTTTTTCTTCTTTTCCGAGCGCATCGCGCAAATCTTCGATCAGCGGAAGAACTACTTCCGGATTTGATTCATTCGCATATGCGTATACCGACTGAACACCTTTGTATAAACGGACCCCGATCCCGGTCTTCAGGATCCGGTTTACGTCTTCCGTTTTACCGTTCAGCATGGATATGGTTTCGGTTACTTCTTCCTCTTCGTAGATTTCCGCGAAATCCGCGCTTGATTTCATACAAAGAGTCAGATAATTCTCTAACTGATTTTTCTCCAGCATATCCTTTTCTCCTTCCTGTTTGTTCTATTATACATGGACTTCTGTGCTGTTTTTGAGCTGATTGCCCAGTTTTTCATAAAAGCCGATGTAATAATCCAATCTCTGTATCCATAGATCCCGGGAAGTCTTCGAAGCCATCTCAATGTCTTTGTAACTTCTGAGGTTCTTTAGAGTCTTTTCAACTGCCGCCGTCTTTTCTTGGTGGGAGAGGCTCGAAAACTTCGAAGCTTCCAGATTTTCATAGATCCGGTATACATCAAACCGGTCGATGTTATCTGCCTCCCCGATCGTGCGCGCAAATACCGTGTACTCTCCTTCAAAATCTGCTTCATCGTCCACGTGGATCGCAATCCCGAATAAGATATCACGGACGCGGTCTTCCGGTAATCCGAGCTCTTCCAAAAACGGCTTTGCGATTTTCGCCGCGCTTCTTCCGTGATTGCGCCAGTCTTCTTCATTGCGGAATGTTTCACAATATGACACATCATGAAGCAGGCATCCGATGATCATCGTCGTGACATCAAGGCCTTCCTTCTCCGCGATTTCTTTTCCGATATTCGCCACCCGGTACGAATGTGCGATCCGGTATTCCAAGGCAGACGGATTGCGTTTCATATATTCGCCTTCCGCCAGTTTTTTCTTTAAAAACCCTTCGGTCTTCCGGATCATTTCCTTCTCACTCATGGAACTCACCTTCATTTCGCGCAATAACTTTCCATAAAGGATTTTCTAAGATTTCCGCGTCTTCCGCGTAGAACGCCTTCCATCCGTCCGGATCGTTTTGAACAACTGCGGAAAGCCATGCCAGCGCATACGGTTCCCCTCTCCATACGGTTTCCCCGTAATCACTGTCCGATCTTTTTAACGCAATCATCGTACAATCCGCCGGGATCTTCCCGCACAGCTGTTTCATTTCTTCTTCCGGCAAAACCGAATCTTCATCGATCCCCTCTGCCCCGGAAATCATCATGACCGGACACTTCAGGGTTTCAAGATCATACATTTCAAGCCCGTTTGATTCGATCATTGTTTTCCCATACAAACTGAAACATACCGCTGCCGCGTACGCATCCGATGCGGAAGCGGCGCGGATGGCACGGTACGCACCTTCCCCGTGTCCGGCGATCACA
>CACYEP010000153.1 GCA_902773425.1 uncultured Erysipelotrichaceae bacterium
TACAAATGGCGCCTGAGCATGGACTCGAACCAAGGACCCACTGGTTAACAGCCAGTTGCTCTACCGACTGAGCTACTCAGGCAGCAGAAGTATTATAACAAACCACTGCGGAGTGCGCAAGGATTATTTTCATACTTTGCGATTTTTTAGAAACGGCACGCGACCTGCATCCGCAACGGCTTCCCGGTAACCGGATGATCCATCAGGATACGGTATGCCTGTAACCCGAATTCCAGATTGTCAAACGGTTCACCGTACAGCGCATCGTTTACGATCGGATGTCCGATATAAGCTAAATGGACCCGGATCTGATGGGTTCTGCCGGTTTCCAGCTTGCATTCCAAAAGCGTAAACGCCTTGCGGTTCTTTACAACCCGGTAATGTGTCACAGCATACTTCCCGTCTTTGGAAACTCTCATCTTGCGTGCATCGTGACGGTCTCTTCCGATCGGTTCACGGATCGTCCCGTCTTTATTCACAACGCCTTCCACAAACGCATAATAATATCTATGGATTTCCTTCATACGCATCATCCGGTCCAGTTTCGGCTGTAAGAACGGGCACTTGCAGAATAATACCAGCCCTGTGGTATCCGCATCCAGCCTGTGCAGCGGACGGACCGCAATCTTATACCCTTTCGTTTGGTAATAATGCGCCACCAGATTTGCCAAGGTTCCGTTTCCTTCTTTAGCCGCCGGATAAATAATCATTCCTGCAGGCTTATTTACCGCCAGCATAAAATCATCTTCATACACAACTTCCGGCATTTCCGCAGCCGGTTCAAAATCAACTTCTTCTTTCAAAAACGCTTTGATCTGCAGGGTATCTCCTGCGCGCAGAATCGTTCCCTTCTCCACCGGGTTCCGGTTTAACAAAATCTTCCCGTTTATCCATTCGTCTTTCGCATTTTCAATCGCAAAATCATCCAGGAATTCTTCAACGGTCTTTAAATCATAGGTCTCATCAATCTGCAGCAGCAGCCATTCTTCATATCTTCTGTATTTCATAATTTACTCCAGCGGAGCCTGATAGAACCGGCCCACGATCCTTTCTGTATGACTGATCGAAATAAACACCTGCGGATCTGCCTTTTGCGCAGCATGTACCAATTCATCCACCTGGAACGCATTGATGGTCATCAAAAGAACGGTTTCATCCTGATGCGCATATCCGCCCTTGCCGTTGATTACGGTGATTCCGTGACGCACCGTATTGAAAATTGCTTCCGTCACTTCATCCGGCTTCTTCGTAACCATCATTAAAGACATCAGTTTATAGCGGTTGTGCCTGAGACTGACCACCTGCGTGTTGCAATATTGGTAAATGATGGAATACAACGCAACATTCCATCCGAACAGCGCGCCTGCCACAATCAGCACACATGTTGTAAACAAGAGGGATACCCCCCAGAACGGGCGGTTAAACTTATTCGCGAAATACACCGCAAAGAAGTCGGTTCCTCCGCTTGATGCTCCGTGATTCAATGCCAAAGAAATTGCGAATCCTGCCAGAATGCCTCCGAACACCGAAATCAGCAGCGGGTCTTCCGTGATCTGGATCTTCGGAATCAGCATCGTAAACAACGATACCAGCGAGTATTGCAATATGGACAAGATCGTAAACTTTTTCCCGACATAACGGAACACCAGAAACGTCGGCAGCAAATTCAGCAGCACATATACCACACCGAAAGGTACTTCGAGTTCCAAATACCGGCTGAACACACGGGTAATCAGCAGCGCGAGCCCGGAAAAACCTCCCGGAAACAAATTCCCGGAGTTAACGAATACCTGCATCGACACCGAATACAAAAACGATGACAATATAACGAATAACAACTTCTGTAAATCTTTTACTGTTAATTTCATAAATCAACCTTCACGCTCATACATTATAATCAACCGGGAATTCCTCATCAAGAATTGATTGTTTCATCCGGAATTATGTTACAATAAGAATGTTCTCTCTGTGTAGTTCAGTGGTAGAATACTTGAATGGGGTTCAAGAGATGCTGGTTCGATTCCAGTCACGGGGAGAGAAAGAACTTACGCACTTACCGTTTGCCGGTAAGTTTTTCTTTGGCCGGAAGTTTATTCCCGCACTTTCTTTACGATTTGGCGTACATACTTGGACGGGTCTTTCATCACCGTAACATATCCCTGCAGGGATCTGGCTTTTGCCTTCAGCATCGGAGATTCTTCCGACACGAAGATTGCAGCTTTTCCTTTTCCGTTGCGGGCTTCCTGGATCAGGTTGACACACGCGGAGTTTCCGTCAAACGCGATGACAACCGAAGGTCTACGTTCAAAGATCTCATAGTTGAAGCTCTTGTAGATGCCCATGCCGGATGATTCGGTCGACACAACAATGGCGGCCTTCGATTTTTTCAGGCGGTCTCTTTCCGCCTTGCGGATCATGGACGGCACAATCGCAAACACCGGAAATCCTTTCTCGTTGTGTGTCACAATATATTTTTCATACCCGGACAGTTTGTGTCCGATGACAAAGAATACTTCCTTTGGATCCAGACGTTTCATCAGAAGGTTCAGCAGCTCAATTCCTTCGTCTGTAGGTTTCGTGGAATGTTTATCGTTGTTGAAGCTTCCTCCGGCAATAATCACCGGATGGCGGTTCCACGGCATCGGTTCGATCTGATCGCGAAGTTCTTTGTTGGAATCGAGGAAGAAGCCGCGGTTTAGCAGAATATCACCGGTAGATTCGTCTTCTTTCATTTTGGCGAATAATACATCTTCCATCGGCTTATCACCGCAAATCCGTTCAAACCTTCGCAGTTTCCGGAAGAATGCCTTTCTGCCCTCGGAAATAATTTTTCCCTCGGTTTCCTTCATGAATTTGAGTTCTTCCGGTTTTAAGTCCAATAGTTTTTCCAGAGATAATTGTTCGTCAATACAATTTGTCCCGTATAATGCCGCACCGTCTGTCCCCTGTACGCACCGGATTCCGGCGCGCAGGAATTGCTTTAACGGATGATCCGAAATTTGATTCAGATTATTCAGGCGGACATTCGAAGAAATCTGGAATTCCAGGACTACACCGTTATCCCGGAGATCTTTGATCAGTTTTTTTCCTTTCGCGGTCTTCAGATTGGCAGTATACAATCCGTGACCGATACGCACATGAGGCATTTTCTGACGTTTTCCGAGTGATTCTTTCACACAGCGGATACTGTTGGCAACATTGTCTTTCAAGCTGTCATTTTCCCCGGCGTGGATCCGGATCACAAAAGACGGATCCTGCGCCGCAATCTCCGTAATACGCTTAATGACCGGTTTCAGTTCCATGATGTCATTGACTTCTTCGCCGACAAAATCACTGCCCGCGACATACGGATCTTCCGCAACAGCGCTTAATACCATCAGGTTTTCTTTCAAATAATCCCCGGTCGGAATACTGTCTTTCACAATGGTCAGCGGGATCCGGCGGATCGCGGCGAGAAACCGGATCATGACGCCGGTTTCTTTGTAGACTTTCGGCATAACATCGTGAACTTCTTTCAGCATTCTTACCGATTCATATTTTTTCACCAGCGTTGTATCGGAAATTTCCACGTATTTGATTCCTTTCGAGGCGTAAAGACGCGCAATCCAGAGAAGTTTATCCTGGAAAAGCGTATTCGTTTTATAGTCCGGGTTTCCTTTGTCTTCCAGCATCTTTTTTACATAATTCCGGATATCTTCATCCGGAATATGCGCTATTTTTGATAAACGCGTCTTTTTTTCCGCAGGCTTTCCTTTCGTAAAGACATAACGGTAAAGATATACTTTCTCAAGGTTAGTGAATACCGCCTGCCCGTCCTTCATGATGGCTAACGAAGCACGGATTCGCGGAATGTTGTACGCGGCATTTCCCGGGTCGGAGAGAATAAAATCCGCAAAGTTAATGAACGTGTTATCATCAATTTTGCGGTCTAAATATTTTCCCTGTAAATCTGAGCCGACAAACTGATGCGCAGCGCGGACTCTGGCCTCTTCGAGCTCTTCTGCCTGTTTTTCCGTCAGTTTCAGTTCCAGTTTTTTAATGTAATACAGCGGGTAACGGATTTGATGCACGATCCCCAGCGCAATCAAAACATCCGGGTCCAGATTCGCATTCATATGCGTATGAAGATCCGCACGGAATTTATATTCTTCCGGGATATATGTTTTAATAATGGTTTTCGCGATATCCAGATGATAGTCTTTCGTCTGGCTCATTAAGGTTTTTGAAATCGAGGGAATCGACGCCTTCATTTCCACCTTCCCGTCGGGGAAAATATTGGCTACTTTCGTATTCCCCAAGCGGAAAATATAAATTCGGTTATTCTTGGCATCGATATAGCACGGAATCTTTCCTTCAATCTGTTTTAAGCCGTCTTTGCCATAAGATAAAGGAAGGTCACAGAGTTTCGCCAAGTTCGTAATCAGATTTCCGGTGTGATGATTCGGAGTCTTCAAAACATAGAACAATTCCTCTTTATTCAGAAAGAGGTCGACGATGATATCTTTTTCGTTATCAAGATAGAAATGTCCGAAAGGTGTCATAAGCCCTCCTTTTGCGTGCATTATACCGCATAATGTGAAATAAAGCCTTAAGAATCGTACAATTCTTCAAAGAAAAACCGGGGACTGTACATCAATCCCCGGTTTTTCGTAAACATGCTGTATCATGCGGGAAAGTCGTGCGGCAGAAGAAACGGAAAACTACATATCGTAATAGAGATCCACTTCCGCCGGATGCGGGATTTTCCCGATATATGCCGCATCTTTCTTCAGCATTCCGATCCAAGTATTTATCAATTCCTCCGGGAAGACTCCTCCCTGTTTCAGGAATTCGCAATCCTCTTCAAGAGCCTTAGCCGCTTCTTCGAGGGAAGTCGGAAGATGTTCCAGATGCTTCTTTTCCTCCTCGGATAAATCATAGAGGTTAAAATCAAACGGTCCCCAGTTATAGTCTTCCGGATCGATTTTATGCAGAATACCGTCTAAGCCGGCCATTAAGATTGCGCTGTACGCAAAGTACGGATTACAGGTCGCATCCGGACTTCTTAGTTCAAATCTCTTATCATCCGGAGATTTCGCATAACTCGGAATACGGATCACCGAGCTGCGGTTAGCCAGCGCGTAGCCGACTGTTGCCGGAGCTTCAAATCCCGGTAATAATCTCTTGTAAGAATTCGTGGAAGGATTCGTAAACGCGCAAAGGGCACGGACATGTTTCAAAAGGCCGCCGATAAAGTACATCGCCGTCTTTGAGAGATTCGCATAGGTCCCTTCTTCATAGAACAGCGGTTTTCCTTCCTTGCGCAAAAGCATATGTACGTGCATTCCGTTTCCTGCTTCCCCGTAAACCGGTTTCGGCATAAATGTCGCCGTAACGCCGTTTTGGACTGCCGTGTTCCGGATTACATACTTCGCAGCCAAGGTATCATCCGCCAGTTTCAGCATATCTCCCAGGCTTACTTCGATTTCCAGCTGACCCGAACCGCCTACTTCGTGATGATGATACTTTACTTTGACGCCGAATTTCTTCAGGTTTGTACAAATCTCGTTACGAAGGTTATACGTTGAATCGGACGGAATATCTGCGTGATAACCGCCGGTATAGTTATTGTGATACCCCAGGCTTCCGGGTTCATCCGCGCTCCAATGGGACTCATAACTGGTTAACTCGTAGGACACCTTATCCGGACGGACGCTGCGGGACACACTGTCAAACACATGGAACTCATATTCCGGTCCGATGATCATTTCATCCGCGATGCCGGTACTTCTCATATATTCCAAGGCAGCCTTGGCGACATTCCTGGGATACTGATTGAAAGGCTTGTTTTCGGGCTCTTCGATCACCATGACATCTCCGATCATCACCAGCGTTTTTTCCGCCGCAAACGGGTCCAAAACCGCCGAAGAAAGATCCGGGATAAATACCATGTCGCTCTTCTTTACTTCCGCATACCCGTAGTTGGAACCGTCAAATCCGATACCGTATTTCATTGTATCAGCGTTCAGGTTTTCTGCCGGGATGGTAACGTGTTTCCATCTTCCGCGAAGATCTGTCATCTTAAAATCTACGTATTGAACTTCATTGACCTGAATATAGCGCAGGACTTCATCTAAATTATGGAACATATGCGATTCTCCTTTGTCTTCATTATAACAAATCCTTCTCATGAAAAAACGCATAATCCTGTGTGATCATGCGTTTTTTGTCAGTTTTCAAACTGTGCCCTGAGGTTTCCGAGCGCTGTCGCTTCAATCGGTAACGCGATTACTTTTTTGCCGGTCGCTTCCGCGGTAAGACGGTTCAAAAATCCGTTCTTGGCGCCGCCTCCGACAATATATAACTCTTCATAGACACTGCCGGTATTCTCTTCCAGTTCCTTGATCGCATTCTTGTACGATTGAGCCAGCGATAAATACGCAGCCCGGAAATAGTCATACGGTGAAGCGAGCTTCTTTCCGAGAAGCCGATCAAAGGCTTCTTTCATGCTCGCAGGAGACAGCAGAGACTCATCATTCGCGTCAATCACCGCATCTTCACGGGATTCTTCCGCCTTGGCCACGATATCGCGGATATCTTCATCCGGGCATAATTCTCTTTGAAGTTCATTGACAATCCACATTCCCATGATGTTTTTCTGATAACGGTTATATCCCACACCGCCTTCATTGGAATAGTTTGCCTTCATGGAACCTTCGCCGGTAATCGGCTTCGCTGTTTTCACCCCGAGAAGACTCCAAGTTCCCGAAGATATATACAATTGATTTCCGGTCATCGGAATTCCTTCCACGGCGCTTCCGGTATCATGCGTTGCGCATAGCATGACCTTGATTCCTTCATACTCTCCGACGGTTTCGCCGGCTTTATGAAGTTCCGGAAACAGCTTTTCGGGAAGTTCCAGGCGGCGGATGATTTCCCGGTCGAACTCCAGAGTCGTATGATCGATCATGCCGGTAGTCGTCGCGTTGGTGAATTCTTTCATCTTGTTCCCGGTCAGTCTGTACATCAGATATTCCGGAATCATCAGGAAATCCGTAACGCCTTCCAGTCTTCCATTTTTCAGATCGTCATAAAGCTGATATACCGTATTGAACGGCTGGAACTGGCATCCCGTATGCGCATAAAGTTCTTCAAACGGAATCAGCGAATGAACTTCGGGGATCACCTCTTCGGTGCGGTGATCTCTGTACGCGTAGACCGGGAAGACTTCCTTTTCGCCCTTCATCAGGACATAATCAACTCCCCAGGTATCAATCGACAAAGATGTGACAGGGAATTCGGCCTTCGCTTTGCGGATTCCGTTGCAGACTTCACGGTAAAGATGTTCTGTGTCCCACACCAGATGCCCGTTTTCTTCCTTGACACCGTTTTTAAAGCGGTAAACCTCCGTGGTTTCAAGAACGCCGTTTTCATACCGGCCCACAATATGTCTTCCGCTGGAGGCACCGATATCAATCGCAAGACAATACTTCATTATTTCTCTCCGATTTTACCGGAATGTTTTTCGTAGAGATACTTTTCATCCAGTGTTAATCCGAACGGCTTTTGTAACGCACGGAAGTCTTCCGGTGTAATCGTGTTGAGTTTCACCGGGGACATGCTCATGACCTTCACCAGGATCTCTGCGCTCTTTTCCACCGTGTGCATCAATCCGAACGCTTCATCGAAGTCATGTCCGCACACGAACATTCCGTGATGTGCCCAAACCGCGACATTGCGGGTCTTCATGATTTCGGAGGTCTTGACCCCGATTTCCTTTCCTCCCGGAACCATCCACGGCACTACGCCGATTCCCTGCGGGAATACTACCGGGCATTCGGTTTCCATTTCCCAGATTTCCCTGGTGAAAATCTCATCATCCAGCGGCAGCACAAAGGTTAACGCCACGGTATTCGCCGGATGCGCATGATACACAATACGCATTTCCGGGTCTCTTTGTTTTAAGACTTCCAGGTTCATCAGATGACTCGGAAGCTCGCTGGTCGGTCTTCCTCCGTTTACCAGCCCGTAAACGATTTTATACTTGGTTCCGTCTTCATTTACACGGATGATAGCGACATTGTCTTCAAAGTCGAGTTCGACATTACGGAAGTACTTTCCGGACCCGGTCACCATGAAATATTCACCTGCGAGACCCGGAACCTCCGTGCCGATTTCTTTCCAATCGCCTTCTTCGCAGAATTCTCCTTTCATCTCTTCGACTTCGGAGTTTCTCATGCGGTAGGAAAGGTTTCCGCCGTTGCGTTCATGCCATCCCTGTAACCATCCGTCGGTGCAGGTCTTCGTAAAATCACGGATCAATTTTGTTTTCATAAATTACCCTCTCTTGGAAAGAACTTCCTTTTCGTATCTCTCCACTTCCGGATAGAAGTTTTCCGGAACATTGTTCAGCATCAGATAATAATTCCAGACATCCCCCATCGGCATGGTTTTCATCTCTTCGGATGTAACCAGCAGCTTCGAGAAATTGCGCTCTTCCTGCATCTTTGCCATTTCTTTGTGCGGCATCAATTCCGCGTATAACAGGCACTTGATCATGTCGCGCATGCCGGTTGCCCACGCGGCAATACGGTTGATCGACGCATCGAAGAAATCCATACCGATCATAACACGGTCCTGGCCGCAGCGGACGATTTCCTTCGCAATCTCACGGGTTTCATCATCGAATAATACAACATGGTCACTGTCCCATCTTACCGGACGGGATACATGAAGCGCCATCTTATCGTAGAAACATAACATCGACGAGATCTTGTCACTGACGACTTCCGTCGGATGATAATGACCGGTATCCAGCAGGCACAGGCAGTCATTCTTCGCGGCATAATTCATATAGAACTCATGGCTGCCCACAGTCATCGATTCGACGCCGATTCCGAAGACCTTGCTTTCGACGGTGACATATACTTTGGAATGATCATACGGAGTCGCTAAGATTTCATCCAAAGATTTTTTCAGACGCATGCGCGGCGAAATGCGGTCCGCCGGAATATCCTTGAATCCGTCCGGGATCCAGATATTCATCATGCACGGCTGCCCTAATTCTTCCGCGAAGTATTCACTGATTTTCAAGCACTGAATGCCGTGTCTGACCCAGAACTGACGGATTTCTTCGTTCTCGGAAGATAAAGTGGCATCTTCGCTCAGTCTGTGGGAGAAGAACGTCGGATTAAAGTCAAGTCCGAGACCTCTTTCCTTCGCAAATTCGACCCACTTGCGGAAATGCTTCGGCTCGATCGCGTCACGGTCAACCCATTCGCCTTCGTCAAAAATCGCATAGGACGCATGAAGATTGATTTTGTGCGTACCCGGAATTAAGCTTAACGCTTCATCGATGTCCGCCATTAATTCTTCCGGCGTGCGCGCTTTGCCCGGATAGTTTCCGGTAGTCTGGATGCCTCCGGATAACGGGCCCTTCGAATCAAAGCCCTGTACATCATCGCCCTGCCAGCAATGCATGCTCAGTTTGATTTTGCCCAATTGTTCAATCGCTTTATCGGTATCCACACCGATTTTCGCGTACATTTCTTTTGCTTCAAGATATCTCGATTCTACACTCATATTATGATACTCCTTTTATTTCATCTTCATTGTATTCTTCTGAAAGCGCTTTTATAATGACGGACATTAAACAAAAAACTGTCCTTTCTTGCAAATGCAACTATAATGAAATCATGAGAAAAGAATTACTGGAAAAACTGAGCCGGATCACCCCCGAAGAAAAAGAAATCCTGGCGGGGAACACTTCCGTCAACCGTGCGCTTTACTATTCCGGAGACAGAAGTTCGGAAATCGACGCGGCGCGTGTGTTGGAAAACGGAAAACGGATCGACCTGCGTCCTCATACGCGGTTTATCCATTTTCCGAAACACACCCATAACTACATCGAATTCATCTACATGGTCCAAGGGTCCACCACGCATATCATCGATGATGAAACGATCATATTAAACGAGGGAGACCTGTTGTTTTTAAACCAGCACGCAGTACAGGAAATCTACCCGGCCAAAGAGAAAGACATCGCCGTTAACTTCATGATCCTTCCGTCGTTCTTCGATGATACGTTTGAGGCAGTATACGCCGAAAACAGCGCTCTCAAGGACTTCATCGTCAGCTGCCTTACCTCACGCAATGACGGATCCAACTATCTGTATTTCAAAGCCGGCAATATCATACCGGTTCAAAATCTTCTGGAAAACCTTGTATGGAATCTGTTGGAAGATGAACCCAATAAGCGTTCAATCAACCAGCTGACCATGAGTCTTCTCTTCTTATCCCTTGTCAATCACGCGGACCGCATCGTCATCTCCGAAAAATCCTTTGACCAGAATCTGGCTCTCGAGGCGCTCCGTTACATCAACGAAAACTATGCGGAGGCCAGCCTCAAGGAATTCGCGTATGACCGGAGAATGGATGTTTATACGGTTTCACGCATTATCAAAAACGAAACAGGATCCACATTTAAGAATCTTCTGGAAGAAAAGCGCATGAATGAGGCTTGTTTCCTTTTGAAAAATACTCCCCTGAACATTGAAGACATCGCGCTTCATGCCGGATATGAAAACCTCAGCTTCTTTTACCGTCTGTTCCAAAGAAAATACGGCATGACCCCAAGGGACTACCGTATTTCAAACCGCTGATTATTCTTTCACCGTGATTTCCGCGCACTGTCCGAAACACTTTACCTTCATGATTCCGGCACAGGATGCTTTGACGATGGCCTGGGCTTTACCGTAATAGGTACGGCAGATTCCGCTGTGCATATCTTCTTCCGTACGCGGATCCGCGCTGGAAAACGCAATCAGTTCCCCGTTTTCAACTTCGATTCGGACTTCCCGGTCGTCATTGGATTCCACAATGCCGTTTCTATCTTCGACGTGCACATTCACATACACAATATCACCGTTTTTTACGCAGGTTTCTTCCGGACGCAGGACAACCTGCGTTTTTTCATCCGCGGAAACTAAGGATGCCCGGCAGAGTTCCTTTCCGCCGGAATCATAGGCGATTGCCTCGAGGACACCGGAATGATACACGATCGGGAATTCCGCCCTGCCGCACTCCGGTTTACATGACCCGATTTTCCTTGCGTTCTGATATAAATCGATCTGGTCCGCGTCAAAGTATACTTCCGCAGCGGTTTTCTTTCCGTCGCACCCCTTCCAGCTGTACGACACAATCGCATCCGTTGCCCTCCATGCCGCCTTGATGGGTTCACGGTCATGATTCACCGGGCGCAGATGGATGAGCGGTATATCCGTATGATGCCATACGGCCTTTGCGTGATTCGCAGGAGCTCCCGGGTTTCCCAGGATATCAAATGCGCCTGCCCCGGAAAGCCGCCACGGATAAGGTTTGGCGAAACTCTCCGCGTCATCGGTATACCCCCAGGCTCCGATCCCGTTTTCTCCGATATGATCCCATGCGGTCCACATGAAGTCTCCGCACACATTCTTCAGTTCACCGATCAATTTCCAGTTTTTCCCCACATCGTAGGTCATCGTCTCCGTTCCGAGAATTAAGCGGTCCGGATGCAGTTCAGCGTCAATGGAATATCTTCCCGACGCATAGTTATATCCCGCGACATCCAATAAATCCAGCACAGGACTTATAAGCCGGTCACACTCTTTTGAATCTGCCGCATGATTCATACCCGGTCCGATTTCTGACATGATCCGGTTGAAGTTCTCCGAGTCCAGCGGCGGAAGACTCAAAAACACATCGTCTTCTTTCTTTCCGGTAGCCGCGCTGTAAAGAATCATCAGATTCAATCCGGCGGTCACAAGTTTTTGCGGATCCAGCTTGTGAAACAGATCCGTCATTTCTTTCATATCTTCGTATCCGCGTTCGCTCATCGGTTCACGGATTTCGTTGCCGAGGGAATACATCAGCACGCAGGGATGATTGAAATCACGTTCGGTCACTCTACGGATGTCCTCAAGATGATTCTCTTCCCACAGGGATGCATAATCATGATCTTTTTTCGGGATAAACCACATATCCCACATCTCTTCGATTACGTACATTCCGAGTTCATCGCACACGTTCAGAAGTTCTTCCGATGCCGGATTATGGGCGCTGCGGATGGCGTTAAATCCCGCTTCCTTCAGTTTGCGGATCTTCCGCAGTTCACTCTTACGCAATGATGCCGCCCCCAGCAATCCGTTATCATGATGCACGCATCCTCCGCGAAGAAGAATCCGTTTTCCGTTCAGATAGATTCCGTCCGGGCCTTTTTCAATCTGCCGGATCCCAAACCGTGTCTCTTCAAAATCTTCCCCGAGAGATGCCCGCAGGGTGTACAGGAACGGATGCGCCTCACTCCAAAGCTTCGGGTTGGGAATTTGAAGCACCGTATCGTTTCCTGTTCCGCGGGCAACCGTTTCATTCCCGTCCAAAACTTCCAAAGACGCAGGTTCCCCGTTGGATGTTTTCAGAGTCACACGGACCGTACCGGTGCGGTAGTCCTGTACGCAAACCTTCACGGTCCTTGGCGCAATGTGCGGACCTGCGGCGGTATATAACACAACGTTCCGGTAGATTCCTGCGCCGGTATACCACCGGGAATCCGGCTGGGCTTCATTGTCACATTCCACCCGGACTGTATCCCCGGCATGTATTTCACCGAGTCTTGCCTTAAACGGAATATACCCGTAAGGGACATCGGCCTTTAAAACATCATTCAGATAGACTTTCGCATTCCGGTATACTCCGTCAAAAAACAGACACGCCCGGAATGAATCAAAGTCAAAAGATTTTTCGTAGACGTACCTGCCCGGTCCATAAAAGCCCTGGGAATCCCCGGCGGGTGATCCGGGGTCTCTTACCGTATAAATCATTTCATCGCGCGGAAGACAAACCGGTTTTCCGTTTACCTTCCATCCGTCATTCCAAAGTGTCCGTTTCATAAATTCCTCCCGTCATTATTATATCTTCTGAGGCATAGAAAAAGAATCTCGGGAACATCCCGGGATTCTTTTATCAGTTTTATTTGAATAAAATGTTGTTTACGATGCCTTCCAGGTATTCCTGACGTCCGCTTCCCGGAAGTTCCGGTGCGCCCATTTCTTCCGCGTAACGGAATAATTCCTCCAGGGTCGTTTCGTTGTTGCGGATTTTCTTTCCTAATTCAGAGTTCCAGGAAGAATACTTCTGTTCAACGAATCTGTCGAGTCTTCCGTCCTCGATCAGTTCCGCAGCCTTGATCAATCCCAATGCGAAGGTATCCATGCCTAAGATATACGCATAGAACATATCTTCTTCCGTGTAGGACGGACGTCTGTTCTTGGAGTCAAAGTTGAATCCGCCGGTCAATCCGCCGTTTTTCAGAACTTCGTACATGCACATGGTTGCCTCGTAAACATTGAACGGGAATTCGTCGGTATCCCAGCCCAGCAAGGTATCGCCCTGGTTGGCATCAATGGATCCCAGCATTCCGTTGATCGCACTGATGCGAAGATCGTGCTGGAATGTATGACCCGCCAAGGTCGCATGGTTCGCTTCAATGTTTAATTTGAAATCTTTGTCCAAACCGTACTGACGCAGGAAACCGATTGCGGTAGCCGCATCGAAATCGTATTGATGCTTCATCGGTTCCTTCGGTTTCGGTTCAATATAGAAGTCGCCGGTGAATCCGATGGATCGTCCGTAATCCACTGCCATATGCATCAGTTTCGCAATGTTTTCCTGTTCGAATTTCACATCGGTGTTCAAAAGAGTTTCATAACCTTCTCTTCCGCCCCAGAAGACATAGCCGCGTCCTCCCAGTTTTACGGTAAGATCCAATGCTTTTTTTTTTTTTTTTGCCGCAAACGCATATACGTCTACCGAGTTGGTGGAACCCGCACCGTTCATGAAGCGCGGATTTCCGAACATATTCGCCGTTCCCCAAAGGCACTTGATATCCGTTCCCTTCATCTTCTCAAGAATATAGTCGCTGATTTCGTCCAAACGGCGGTTGGTTTCCTTTATGTCGTCCGCTTCCGGCACCAGGTCCACATCATGGAAACAGAAATACTTGATTCCGAGTTTTTTCATGAATTCGAAGCCTGCGTCAACTTTTGCCTTCGCGTGTTCCATCGTTCCTTTTTCTGCGCCGAAGGACTTATCCGCGGTGTCTCTTCCGAACATGTCGGTTCCCGCCGCGCAGAGGTTGTGCCACCAAGCCATAGCAAACGGAAGATGTTCGCTCATTTTCTTGCCGAGGATCACTCTGTCCGCATCATAGTATTTAAACGCAAGCGGATTGTCGGAGTCTTTTCCCTCAAACGGAATTACCGGAATGTTTTCAAAGATTTCTTTCATATGTTGTTCCTCCATTATTTCAAATCTTTATACAGTTCCTTTACGCAAGGATAGATTTTCTTATACTTCTGATACTGCGATTCGTAGCGGGCGGCAATTTCCGGGTCCGGCTTTACGGTTTCCTTTACCGAAATCAGCCCATCACAGCATTCCCGGACATTCTTATATGCACCGGTGCCGACCATTGCCAGCATCGCTCCCCCGTATCCCGGGCCTTCCTCGGTTTTCGGAACCGTAAGCTCAATATTCAGGATGTTCGCAATCATCTTTTGCCAGAGTTTGCTGCGGGAACCTCCGCCGCAGATCATGGACGAGTGCACCGGAATGCCCAGGGATTTCGCTACTTCGAAGGAATCACGGATTGCAAACCCGACTCCTTCCAAAACCGCCTGCACCAGATCGGAACGTTTGGTATCCATACTCATGCCGATCAATAATCCCCGCGCGTCCGTATCATTGATCGGACTGCGTTCGCCCATCAGGTACGGAAGGAAGTATACGCGGTTGTTTCCGAGTTTATCCGGTGTGATGTCTTTCTGTTCCGCCGCGTAATCCTTGGTATGCAGGATGTCTTCGCAAAGCCACTTGTTGCAGGAAGCCGCTGAGAGCATGCATCCCATCAGATGATAGTTCCCGTCTGCGTGCGCAAAGCTGTGCAGTGCATTGTACGGATCTACGCCGAACTTATTCGACGAAATGAAGATCGTGCCGGATGTACCCAGGGAAATGTTGCAGTTGCCCTCACCGACCGTTCCCGTGCCGATGGCTGCAGCCGCGTTATCCCCCGCTCCCGCAACAACCTTTACATCTTCGCCTAATCCGAGCATCGATGCGATTTTCGGTTTCACCGTTCCGGTCACTTCGCAGCTTTCATAAAGTTCCGGCAGCTGCGATTCGTTCACATCGCAGATTTCCATCATTTCCTTAGACCAGCACTTATGTTTTACATCGAGCAATAACATCCCCGACGCATCGGAATAATCGCAGCTGTGCACACCGGTCAGGATGTAATTGATGTAATCTTTCGGCAGCATGATCCTGCGGATCCTCCGGAAGTTTTCCGGTTCATGTTTTTTCACCCAGAGAAGTTTCGGCGCCGTGAACCCCGCAAACGCAATATTCGCGGTATATTCCGACAGTTTTTCTTTTCCGACGGTTTCATTCAGATACGAAACTTCATCTTCCGTTCTTCCGTCATTCCACAAAATGCACGGGCGGATCACTTCATCGTGTTCATCCAGGATAACCAGACCGTGCATCTGGCCTCCGCATCCGATTCCCTTGACCATGGATGCGTCAAATCCGTTCAGAAGTTCCCTGAGTCCTTCCAGAACTGCCTTGCCCCAGTCTTCAGGGTTTTGTTCGGACCATCCCGGAAAAGGAAAGAATAAAGGATAATCTTTCGAAACCGTATTTAAGATTTCTCCTCCGGCATTCACCAACAACAGTTTTACGGCCGACGTGCCTAAATCAATACCTACATAGTACATATATGATGTTACCCTCTTCTTTCATTTTTATCATAGTGAAAGAAACCGCTTCCATAAAGGGGATTTCTATGTTTAAAAGACGACAATCTTGCGATTTTCTCTTATAATAAAGAAAATGATAGAACACGAGATCGTACGGCACGAAAAACTGAAAGATATCCGCATCTTTCTGAATACCATTCGGATGCGCTCGCTGCACATGCACCGGGACATGGAGCTTTTATTTGTGCTGGACGGGAAAGGAACCGTTCTGTCCAAAGATAAAAAACACGTTCTTCAAAAAGGAGACTGTCTTTTGATCAATGCCTACGAAAGCCATGAGATCATCTGCCAGGAAAAGCCTTTGACTGCGATTTTCATTCAATTCTCCAATCATTTCCTGCGGGAGTATTTCCATGCGGTCAAGACCACGGTATTTCTGGATGATTTCCCGCGGGACCGGTTTACAGCCCCGGAATACGAAGTGTTTACCGGGAAGATCCTGCGCCTGGCGAAAGAATACCTTGCGGCAGAGGAATACTTTGAACTTCGCTGCATCTCCCTTTTCGCCGGGATCCTCGAGTCATTACTGACGCATCTCAGGTCCGAAGAACTGACCGAAAACGATTATTCCGTGCGGAAAAAAACCAATCTGCGCATAGAACGGATTGCTTCGTACATCGACGCGCACTTCCAGGAACCTGTCCGGCTTTCGGACATTGCCGGACAGGAAGGAATCACTGTTACGCACCTATCCCATGCCATCAAGGAAAACTTCGGAATGACCTTCCAGGAATATCTCAAGGGCAAGCGTCTCGAGTGTGCGCTCCGTCAGATATTCGATCCGTCGCTTTCCCTTTCCGAGATTGCGATGAACAGCGGGTTCTCCGAACTCAAGTATATGAGCGCCGCCTTCCGGGACGCATTCGGTTTGTCTGCCCAGGAATACAAGGCGCGCAAACTTCCCTACACCCTGGAGAATAAAAATGAAGCTTCTTCGGAATACATTTATCCGGGAGAAGAAGCTTTGACCGTACTGGACCGGTTTGACATTCCTGTCTTACTTGCGTAATCCTTTATCTGCACACAAAAAAGGAGTATTTATGGCATTTGATCCTAACAGCGTATCCACCAATATCTTCGTCACCGTACTGACTCTGGTGATGGTTTTCGCATTACCCTTCGCGGACAGAAAAATTTGCGGGAAGCTCGGTGTCAGTCTGAATGACGGCGTCAGTTCCAACCCCGATGCGGATAAACTTCTTCATCTGCGGAAATATATTCTGACCGGCGTATTCGCCCTGTATCTTCTGTTGGTGGGATATGTTGCGTTTTTCTCCCGCAGCGCTGCCGCA
>CACYEP010000154.1 GCA_902773425.1 uncultured Erysipelotrichaceae bacterium
GGGCGAAGGGACTTGAACCCACATGGATTTTACTCCACTAGAACCTGAATCTAGCGCGTCTACCAATTTCGCCACGCCCGCGTTGCACAAATAATAATAAAGCGAAACAAAACGAATTTCAAGTAAAAACGTAAAGACCTTTCGGGACAGAGTAAATCCAAGAAGAAAAACCCGTAAAACAACAAACGTAAACCCGGTAACAGATCCCTTTTTTATGTAAAATAATTGTAAAAAAGTCACGATTCCCGAAAGGAATCATCGCTGCGTTTCTTGAAGAGGAAAAAGCCGGTGCTATAATGAAATCAGATTGGCAGAGGTGATTCATATGCGTAAAGAAAAATCCTGCGGAGCGGTGATTATGCGCAATGTGGAAGGCAAATATTACACGCTCTTAGTCAAGCACACACAGGGTCATTGGGGATTCCCGAAGGGCCACGCCGAAAACGACGAGGATGAAACGGAGACTGCCGTACGCGAAGTGAAGGAAGAGACTGGTCTGGAAGTGCATCTGGATACCGGATTCCGGGATACTTCGACCTATTGGCCGAATCCGGATGTCTACAAGAAGGTCGTCTATTTTGTGGGCGTGCCGGTGGAAGGGGAAGAACATCCGGACTTTGTGGAAATTGAACAGGTAGAATGGTTCTCCTTCACCGAGGCGAAGGCTCTGTTAAGTCATCAGAGCGATGTCGCGGTATTGGAAAATGCCTGCGGATATTTAAAACGTGTTGAATCCGAAGAATGAATCAAAAGAAACCGCTATGTGAATAAGTTGCCGAAATGACCTGTAAGCGGTTTCTTTTTTTGTTGAAATCAGTCTTGTTTTCATTTAATATATTACTTGTATTGGAGGTGCTTCAAATGAAAGAAATTAATGTAAAGGTTATCGATCCGGTTGGTTTACATGCTCGTCCGGCGACCATCGCTGTGAACGTAGCAAGCAAGTGCAAGAGTAACGTCAACGTAGCATTTAAAGGCCGTTCCGTTAACATGAAGTCGATCATGGGTGTTATGTCGCTGGGAATCCCGACTCAGTCTGAAATCACCATCACCTGCGAAGGTGAAGATGAAGAAGAAGCGATCGTAGCAATTGAAGAATCACTTCGCACGAACAAAGTAATCGAATAATAAAGATAACGCGGAGGACTTCAGGTCCTCCTTTTTTCTATGGGAGGGTAATATGACAATAGAAGAAAAGTATCAGCATTGGCTACATCATCCGCATATGACCGAGGATCTGAAAAAAGAACTCGAAAACATGGATGAAACGACAAAGAATGACGCGTTCTATACGGATGTGGAATTCGGCACGGCAGGCATGCGCGGAGTTTTGGGCGCAGGCACCAACCGCTTAAATATCTTCACGATCACAAAGGCGAATGAAGGCTTCGCGCGTTATATTGAAGATCACGGCGAAGAAGCGAAAAAGCGCGGCGTCGCGATTTCCCACGACAACCGTTATTATTCCCGTGAGTTCGCGGAAGCTTCGGCGAAACTTCTGGCTATGCACGGAATTACCAGTTACCTGTTTGATGCGCTGCGTCCGACACCGGAATTATCGTATGCCGTACGTCATCTGAACTGCTTCGGCGGCATTATGGTTACGGCTTCGCACAACCCGAAAGAATACAACGGCTACAAGCTCTACGATGAAAACGGATGTCAGCTTGTGCCCGAACTGGTCGAGGGTGTCATCAATCATGTCAATGAAATCAAAGACGAACTGGATTTAAAGATTGAAGTAACTCCGGAACAGGAAAAACTGATTCATGAGATTTCTGCGGATGTCGATGAACCGTACTATAAAGACATCTTATCGATTCAGCTTCATCCGGAATTGGATAAGAAGGATTTCCGTATTGTCTTCACTCCGCAGTGCGGAACCGCGAATGTTCCGATGCACGAATTATTCAAGCGCATGGGCTACGATGTAGTGTATGTAGAAGAACAGTGCGCACCGGACCCGGCATTCAGCACCACAATCACTCCGAATCCGGAATCCCCGGATGCCTACGTGCTGGCGCTGGATTATGCGCGTAAATGCGATGCGGATATCGTTTTGACGACCGACCCGGATGCGGACCGTCTGGGTGTCGGATGCCGCAAGGGCGATGACTATGTGTTATTGACCGGAAACCAGGGCGGAAGCGTTCTTCTGGAATATGTCTTCTCGCAGAGACTGGCGTTAGGCAAGATGCCGGAAAACCCGGTTATGTTCAATACGGTTGTTACGAGTGACCTCGGTGAAGCCATTGCGAAACATTACGGCGTAGAAACCGAAAAGACCTTAACCGGCTTCAAGTTCATCGGCGATAAGATTTTCAAATACGAAAAGAATCATGAAAAGAACTTCGTATTCGGCTATGAAGAATCCTACGGATATCTTCTCGCACCGTTTGTAAGAGACAAGGATTCCATGCAGAGCTGCACGATGCTGGCAGAATGCGCGAACTTCTACAAGAAACAGGGCAAGACGCTGCTGGATGTTCTCCATGAACTTTACAATACCTACGGCTGGTACAATGAAACCCAGCAGTCCATCGGATTTGTAGGATCCAAGGGCGCGGAAGATATGGCGAATATGCTGGCGAAGTTACGCGCAGACAGCCCGAAAGTCATCGGCGGCGCGAAAGTTGTCAAGACCGAAGACTACCAGGCGCAGACAGTCGTTTGCGGAAACGAACAGGCAGAACTCAAGGGATTCCCGAAATCCAATGTCCTGAAGTATTACCTGGAAGACGGATCTTGGATCGCGGTGCGTCCGAGCGGAACAGAGCCGAAGTGCAAGTTCTATTACTGCGTTAAGGGCGCAAACGAAGAAGACGTCATGAAGAAAACGGATCTCTATCAGAACGCCATGAAGGAGTTAATCAAATAGTATGATCCAAAAGCCAATGGCAGAATGTCCGTATTGCGGCAGCAAAATCCCGGTAGGAACCCATGTATGCCCGTTTTGCGATGCCCATTTAAGACCGCTTGAAGTTGGCCATGCCGAAGAAGCCGAGGCTTTGGAAGAGGAAGTCACCAAAGAAGTTCCCGCAGAAAAACCGGCGGAAGAACAGCCGAAACCGGAAGAACCGGCAGCTGAAGAACCTGTTCCGGAAACACCTGCGGAAGAGCCGGCGGAAGAACAGCCTGCGGCGAAAGAGCCGGAAAAAGAAGTCAAGAAGGTATTCCCGGAAGAGACGCCGGCTGCGCCTTCGAAAAAGAACAGGAAGACGCTGGTGCGTGTCTTGTGCCTGCTTCTGGCAGCCGCATTGATCGGTGCCGGAGTCTGGTACTTCACCAAGTACAATTCCCCGGAATCCAAGTTTGCCAGAGCGCTGAAGGCGGCGGAAGAAAAGACACCGTACACGGAAGCCTTGGCGGATTATGAAGCTGCGCTGGAACTCGGAGTTGATCCGGGCGCGGTCTACAACAGCCTGTATAAGGCAATCACCAAAGACGCGGATGCGTTGGAAAACTATGATGAAGTCAAGAATGTCTGCAGTTCCGGAATCGCGTCCATGGCAGGATATCTGAGCACCTATCCTTCGGAAACCGGCGAAAAAGATCTGTTGGAACTTCACAAGTACTGGATTAACGCGGCAACCGGTTCGGCGAAACACAACGAAGCCCTCTCGGTGGCGGACAGCGCGATTTCGATCCTTCCGGAATCCTATAAGGGAGACCTGGCAGAAATCATCCGAGGAATCTATGAAGATTATTGTGATAAAGCTCTTGCGAACAACGACTATAAGGCTTCCATGAATGCACTCGCAAACGCGGAGAGAAAATATGCGGATTTGGGCATCTATGAAGGATTGACAGATAAATACGCTGTGAGAATCTGCGAGACTGCCTTAAAGAGCGGGGCTTCGGAGTTTGAAGAATTCTTTAATGCGACGGATTACATGAACGGAAACGAACTGCTGGATCATGAATGGGCGCTTACTGTGGCAGCCGCTGTCAAAGCATACAAGATCAGTGCGCCGGTTACCGTAGATCTCGGATCGGGTAAAATGGCAGGTGTGTATATGATCGATAACATTGCGCACTTCTACTACGGTGAAGGAAAATCCGGAAAACGTGAAGGCCAGGGTGCCTGGTATTCCCGCTACACTGGAACGGATGAGTATAAGTATTATTCCGCGTTCGGTGCATGGGCAAATGATCTGCCGAACGGAGAATTCAGCGATTATGACAGTTATAAGGCAAAGACCGGAAGTCCGGTTCTGCTGATTCAAAAAGGTACGGCAGCTGACGGATTGTTTGACGGTACGATGGAACTTACCTTTAACGGAACCGATTATTCCGTAACTCTGGATCACGGGAAGGCTTCGCCGACGACCTTGGATCAGGACGGCGTTACCTACTATGTCTACGCGGATAACGGAAATGCCATGTATGTATCGCGGAATCCGGATCTGACATTCGGAATTACGGGATTCCGCGGATAACCTTGAATTATCGTGACAAGACGGAAGGAGAGATTCTTCCGTCTTTTTTGATGTGATACAATAAATCCGGAGGACGTAGATTATGGATGCGATAGATGTGTTTGACGGCGCATACCGCGCAAAAGCCAATTTGAATAATATTGAACGGAAAGGCGTAATCGTGAAACTGACGGCGGACGGGGGTGCCGGCATGATCCGTTATGAAGTAAGCGTAATCTTTTTCCCGTACCGTGACCCGGAAGATTTCGGGATCACCTATGATGCGGTTTTGACAAAAGAAATCTACAACGGAAAAGGAAGGCGCTCGAAGAAACGTGAAGAAGAAATGGTCGCCGGGATCCGGGAAACCGCGGAGGAACTGATCCGTGATCAGGACGCAAAGATTTATTGGGATCAGGAAATCCGTCCGGTAAGAAGAGGTTAAAATGTACAGAGCAGGTGTAGTGATTGCGATTGAAACCGAAGGCTTTTTCCGTCATTTCGGTGCGCCGGATGAAACGCTGAACGTGCACGGGAAAACGGTTTGGAAATACACGAAGGAAGACTATGAGCTTTATTCGGTCCGTTCCGGTGCCGGAGAAGTATATGCGGCCATGGCGGCGCAGTTGTTGATTTCGGAGTTTCATGTGAATGCGTTATTTAACTTCGGAGTCGTCGGAGGATTGAACGAGGAAATCTCGCAAAGCCGTCTTTGCGTGGTAAAAGATGTCGTGCATTATGAATTCGATACTTCGGAATTGGATCCGTGTGAACCGGGCAGGTATATGCACTATGATTCGGTGCACATTCCTACAGATGCGCATATGCGGAAACTGGCGCTGGACGCGGTGCCTGGATTAAAGGAAGTATCCTGCGCGTCGGGGAACCGCTTCGTAGGAAAACCGGAAGACAAACGCCGGCTGGCGGAAGAATTCGGATGCGAAATCTGCGAGATGGAAGCCGCGGGTGTGGTTTTGACGGCAGATTGGAATCATGTGCCGTGTCTTCTTTTGAAGATGGTTGCGGACGGAATCAACGGAGGTCCTGAAGAATTTGAAGCGGAGCTGGAACGCACTTCTGTACTTTGCGCGAAAGCGCTGGACAGTGTGCTGAAAGCGTGCGCCGCAAAACAGTCATAATCATTCCAAGCGCCGGGGAACCGGCGTTTTTTCATAAAACAGGGCAGGGAATCTTTCCTTGAAAGATTGGTGTGTTAGAATTATTCAAAACTGACAAGAGGTGTCTTATGGACGTTTACCGGCTTTACGAAAATGAAAATGAATATGCGGATATGGATTGGGAAAAGTGCGCGGAACATTTGGCCGGCTATATCCGGTGTGTCACGGTGAGTTATATCGATCCGGAAAAGACAGATTACCGGGAATTTGACAAGCTTCATGAGCTGATCCGGCAGAATTATCCGCACATCATGAAAAAGGCGGAATATCAGGAAATCGGACATAATATTCTGATCAAGATCCCGGGGACCGATTCCTCTTTGAAGCCTGCGATGTTTATTGCTCACCAGGATGTTGTCCCGGTGACGCCGAACACCGAAAAGGAATGGACCTATCCGCCGTACAGCGGGGAAATCGCGGACGGTTTTATCTTCGGCAGAGGATCATTGGACATCAAGGGGATGCTGGCAGGATTTTTGGAAAGCGCGGAGTATCTTCTGGCGCACGGTCATTTGTTCCGCAGAACCGTATATCTGGCATTCGGCGAAGACGAAGAAGTCAAGAACACCGGCTCCAAAACCATGGGGCAGTATCTGAAGAGTCAGGGAATTGAACTTGAATATGTGTGGGATGAGAGCGGACGTATCCGGGACGGCGCATGTTACGGAGCTCCCGGGATTGTGATCGGTGAGATCGGCATGTACGAAAAAGGATACGCGGATCTTTCGTTTACGGCGCATGCGGCCGGAGGACACAGTTCGATGCCGTTTTACGGAACATCCCTGGGAAAACTTGCGGACGCGATCAGCGCGGTGACGGGAAATCCGCTTCCGGCCGTGCTTCCGCAAAGCTGCAGGGATGCCTTGCGCGCATTGAAGCCATATATTACCGAAGAACCTCTTTTGACCTATGTACAGGACATCGATACATACCGGGAAGAAATCATTGCGTACTACCGGCAGAATAAAGATCTTTTCAACCTGGTGCAGACCACGGCGGCGCCGACAATGATTACGGAAGGCGCGGCTGCCGGGAATGTCATGCCGGGGGATATGCGGGCTGTGATCAATTTCCGTCTGATTCCGGAAGATACCGTGGAAAAGCTTCTGGCGCATTGCCGGGAAGTTGTCGATCCAAAGATCGAAGTCGATACCGTGCAGGCTATCAATGCGTCCAAACCGGGCAATCACAAAAGCTATGGGTTTGAACAGCTGGTGTCATCGTTAAATCATTTCTTTCCGGAGATCCGTTTTATTCCGAGCGCCAACGCGACTTCGACGGACTCGCACAATTATGAGTGCATCTGCGGGTGCTGCATGCGGTTTACGCCGTTTGTGCAGGAACCGGAACTGATTGATTCGGGGATTCACGGGAGTGATGAAAGACTCTTTTTGCGCGCATATAAGCAAGGAATCCGCACAATGATACGGATGATAGAAACAACCTGTTAATTCGTGAGGCATGACTGGGCAATTTTATTGAAATACCAAGCATGAATAAGTAAAATAAACATTTGTAAAGGAGACCGGGGCTGTGAAATATGACTTTGATGAAGCGGTAAACCGCAAAGATACCTACTCCATGAAATGGGAAACCGGAAATGATGTTCTGCCGATGTGGGTCGCGGACATGGATTTCAAGGCGGCTCCGGCAATCCGGGAAGCCATGGAAAAACGCATGGCAAACGGTGTGTTCGGATATACCCTTGTGCCGGATGCGTGGTATGAGGCATATATTTCCTGGTGGAAACGTAGACATCATTTCGAGATCCGGAAAGAGTGGCTGATGTTTGTGACGGGAGTTGTTCCCGCATTGTCTTCGGCGGTGCGCAAATTCACGACGCCCAACGAGAATGTCATCATCCAGACACCGGTCTACAACATCTTCTTCAACTCCATCATCAATAACGGAGCCAGAGTGCTTGAAAATCCTCTCGCGTTTGACGGGGAGAACTATACGATGGATTTCGAGGATCTGGAGAAGAAGATGGCTGATCCGCAAAGCACTCTGATGATCCTTTGCAATCCCCATAATCCGGTCGGAAAGATTTGGGATAAGGAGACATTGGCAAAGGTCGGTGAGCTGGCGAAGAAGTACCATGTCACCGTGATCAGCGATGAAATCCATTGCGATTTATGTGATCCGGGATATGAATATGTGCCGTTTGCGTCTGTGAATGAAACCTGCGCGGAAATATCCCTTACCTGTGTGGCGCCTACCAAGGCATTCAATATTGCGGGAATTCAAACGGCGGCAATTTTCTCTTCCAACGAGTATCTGCGCCATAAGATCAACCGTGCCATCAATACCGATGAAGTCGCGGAGCCCAATGTGTTTGCGGCAATTGTTCCGATGGCTGCGTTCAATGAGTCGGAAGACTGGCTGGATGAACTCAGGGAATACCTCTATAACAATAAGAAAAGAGTCCGGGAATTTGTAAAGGACAATATTCCGGAAATCAAAGTGATTGATTCCCATGCGACATATCTGTTGTGGCTTGACTGCGGAAAGATTACAGATGACGCGGCCAGGCTTAAAGATTACCTGGCGGAAAAACACGGGCTTCTTCTGTCGGAAGGAGAAGAATACGGAAAGAACGGAAAGAGCTTCTTAAGACTGAATACGGCAACCTGCGCAGGCAGGATCGAAGAGGGGTTAAAACGGTTAAAAGAAGGCATATACGGCTACTTAAAGGAGGAAAAGGGCGATGAAGAAGATTGTTAAAAGTTTACTGGCGGCTGCGCTGATCATTGTATCGTTTGCGGGCTGCTCCAAAAAACAGGAAGAAACGAAGAGCCTGTTGGAACAAATCAAGGAAAGAGGCTATATCATTGTCGGTACGGAAGGAACCTACATTCCGAAGAGTTACCATGATGAAAGCGGCAAGCTGGTCGGCTTCGATGTAGAAGTCGCGGCGCTGATTGCCAAATACATGGGCGTGGAAGTCCGTTATGAAGAGACAAAGTGGGAAGCTATTTTCACGGCGCTTGATACCGGCAAGATCGATATCATCGTAAATGAATGCGGATATAACGAAGCCAGAGCGCAGAAGTATGATTTCACCAATCCGTATACCTATGAACAGGGCGCAGTTTTGACAAGAGCGGACAACGACACCATTCATTCCATTGAAGATATCAAGGGAAAAGTCGCAGCGAATGAAACGACTTCCTTATTAGGCAAGATGGCGGAAGAATACGGGGCAACGCTGGATCCGGTCAGTGAAATGGCACAGTCGATCACCGAAGTCATCAACGGAAGAGCGGATTGCACATTGAACTATCTGACTTCTTTCGAAACGTATATGAATGCACATCCGGAAGCGGAAGTGAAGATTGCGGCAGTCCTCGGTGCGGCTCCGACGGCATTCATCCCGGTCGTCAAAGGAAATGAAGACCTGGTGGAAGCGATCAACGATGCACTGAAGAAGGCATACGACAGCGGAGAACTCTCCGAATTATCCATGAAGTATCTTGGGAAAGATGTAACGAAAGCTGAATAAATTTCTTTATGAGTGCCAGAATTATTGAAATTCTGATCAATTCGTTTTGGGATTTACTGCTGGCGGGAATCAAGGTTACGATTCCGCTGACGGTGATTTCCTTCTCGATTGGATTGGTGATTGCCTTATTTACGGCGTTGGTGCAAACGGCTAAGATTCCGGTATTGAAGAGCTTGGCGCGTTTCTACGTATGGATCATCCGCGGGACTCCGATGATGGTCCAGCTTTTCGTCGTTTATTTCGGTCTTCCCAGCATCGGAATTTTATTGCCGGCGTTTACGAGTGCCGTACTGGTGTTTTCATTGAGCGTCGGGGCATATTGTTCCGAGACGGTCCGCGCAGCGCTTGAATCGGTTCCCTACGGGCAGATTGAAGCCGGGTACTGCGTCGGCATGAACTATTGGCAGATCATGTTCCGGATCATTATTCCCCAAGCGCTGAGAACCGCGTTCCCGCCGTTATCCAACTCTTTGATCGGCTTGGTCAAGGATACTTCCCTGGCATACAATGTCGCGATCGTGGAAATCATGGCGACGGCGCAGAGAATCGCTTCCCGTACGTATGACTATTTCTGGCTCTATATTGAAGCTGCCTTTATCTACCTGATCTTCTGCACGGTGCTTCAATGGCTGCAGAGACATTTCGAAGCGAAACTGGAAACGAAGAGGTAAAGGAAATGCTGGAAATCAAGAACATTTATAAATCCTTCGGTGATCTGGAAGTATTGAAGGGTGTGAATCTTACCGTCAACAAGGGTGATGTCATTGCGATCCTGGGACCTTCCGGAAGCGGGAAAACAACTTTGTTACGGTGTATCAATTTCCTGGAAAGAGCCGACAGCGGCACCATGGTGTTTGATAACGATACGTATGATATGCATTCAGCGACCTCCAAACAGATCGCGGCCATCCGGAAAAGAACCGGGTTTGTCTTCCAGAACTACAACCTGTTCGCAAATAAGACAGCCTTGGGAAATGTTACGGAAGGATTGATCGTGGCCAGAAAGATGAAAAAAGCCCAGGCGGAGGAAATCGGAAAGAAAGCTCTCGACAAAGTCGGCTTATCCGACCGGTATGACTATTATCCGTCCCAGCTTTCCGGAGGCCAGCAGCAGCGCGTGGCTATTGCCAGAGCGGTTGCCGCGAATCCGGAAGTCATCCTGTTTGATGAACCGACCAGCGCATTGGATCCGGAATTGATCGGAGAAGTCTTATCCGTTATGCGGGATCTGGCGTCGGAAGGAATGACGATGCTGGTGGTTACGCATGAAATCAACTTTGCCCGGAATGTTTCCAATCAGGTAATCTTTATGGAAAACGGAGTCATCGTTGAACAGAACGATTCGAAGACCTTCTTCGAAAATCCGAGAGAAGAACGTGTGAAGACATTTATTCAAAATATCAGCCGGGAATAAACCACCGGCTTTTTTGATTCTTCCGACGGACAGATCCCTCCGAAAAACCGATTTTTGTGACGAAAATTTGGAAAACCCGTGCCTGCGCTTTATAATAGGTTCAGTATGAAAAAGATATTCTTGTGGGGAGTCGGCATCGTGTTATTCCTGGGAATACTTTTTCTGCGGTTCTGGAAAGTTCATGCACCCGATCCGTATGTCATCTCAATCAACGGACCGAAAACGGATCAGGTCACGGAAGTTGATCTAGAGTATTGCGCGGACGGAGATACGGTATATTTCCGTAAAGGCGATGAGATACTTAAGGTGCGCTTTCAGGGAATCGACGCTCCGGAAGTAGCGCATGAAGGAAGCGAAGACGAACCCTTTGCGCTTGAAGCGAAAGAACGCGCATGTTCCTTGGTGAAAAACGCGGATCACATCTACCTGGAAACGGATCCTGAACATAAGTATGACCGGTACGGAAGAATCCTGGCGTGGGTGTTCGCGGATAAGGAATTGGTCCAGGAACGTTTGGTTTACGAAGGTTATGCGGAAGTGAAATATCTGGATGATTATGCCATATACCGGGAAGAACTGACGGCTGCGCAGAACGACGCGAAAAGAAACTGCAGAGGAATCTGGAAGACAGGAGAAAACGAATGATACATTTTACATTAAAAGAAGTCGCGGATGCGGTACACGCCGCGGAAACGCTGAATATTGATCCGGAGAAGCGGATCGACGGAGTCACCTCCGATTCGCGGAATATTACCGCGGGAAATCTTTTCGTTCCGATCAAAGGCGAACGGGTCAACGGGCACAGTTTTGTGGTCTCCTGTATTCAAAACGGAGCGGCCGCCTCGCTTTGGGCGGCAAACGAACCGCACCGTCCGGAGGGAGTGCCGTTAATTGTGGTGAATGACCCGGTAGAGGCTTTGCAGGATCTTGCGAAGGCATACCGCAAGACTTTGTCCGCAACGATTATCGGTGTTACGGGATCTTCCGGGAAGACTTCGACAAAGGATATCATCGCATCGGTTGCCTCCGTAGGTTATCCGACCCAGAAGACCCAGGGAAACCACAACAATGAAATCGGAATGCCGATGACGATCCTCGGAATTCATGATGATACCAAGGTTGCCGTTGTGGAAATGGGAATCGACGGATTCGGACAGATGGACCTGTTGGGATCCATCGGGCTTCCGGATGTTGCGGTCATCACCAGTATCTCCGAGTCCCATATCGATATGTTCGGTTCCATGGAACACATTACCGAACAGAAATACAAGATTACGGATTATCTGCGGGAAGACGGCTTGTTCATCTACAATGCGGATACCCCGTTATTGGATGACTACGCCAAGGCGCATCCCATCAAGGCCCGCACGGTTTCGTACGGATTGGAAGACAAAGCGTCTTTCCGCGCCCTCACCAAGCGCTTTGAACCGGACGGAGTCTATTTTACAACAACGGGATTTGACGGTTTTGAATTCCATCTCGGACTGATGGGAGACTACGAAGTGCGCAATGCCCTGGCGGCTGTTCTTTGCGGAATTTCGCTCGGGCTTACCGCGGAAGAAATCCAAAAAGGATTTGACCGGGTGGAATTGACCGGGAGAAGGGAAGACGTGGAAACGGTCGGAAAGTCCACGCTGATCGACGGTACATACAACTCGAATCCGGGGAGCTTGGCGGAAACCTTGAAGATGCTCGGGAAATATCCGCTGAACTGCAGGAAAATCGCCGTGCTCGGGGATATGTACGGTTTGGGTGAACGGACGGCAGACCTTCACGCGAAAGTCGGAAAAGAGTGTGACTTTGAAGGAATTGATGAAATCTGGACGGTCGGACAGTTTACTCCGGAAATTGCGAAGTATGCGCAAAAACGTTATAAAACCCTGAAATGGACACATTTTGAAAACAAGACCAAACTGCGCGATGCGCTGATTAAACAGTGCGAATCGGAAAATTTAATTATGGCAAAAGCGTCGCGTGCGGTAGAATTAGATATAGTAGTACAGGAAGTGAGGAACGCATATGAGCGGTAAATTAAAAGTTGCGGTACTGTTCGGAGGACAGTCTTCGGAATACAGCGTAAGTTTACATTCGGCAGGTTCGGCTTTGCGGGCGATGCCGGATGATTATGAAGTTTATACATTCGGAATTACAAGCGACGGGCATTGGTATCAATACGAAGGATCCGTCGATGCGATTGAACATGATCATTGGAGAGAAGGCAAAGTATGTCCGGCGACTCTGAGCCTTGATCCGGGAGACCACGGATTCCTGGTCCGCAGAAACGGAAATACCGAATTGATCAAGGTGGATGTGCTGTTCCCGATTCTTCACGGAATCCATGGGGAAGACGGTACGGTGCAGGCTGCGGCGGAACTCGCGGGAATTCCCTGCGTGGGCTGCGGCATGACCTCGAGCGCCATCTGTATGGACAAGGAATACACTCATCTGGTTGTCGAGGCGGCAGGCGTCAAGATGGCTAAATGGTTCTGCGTGCGGGAAGAAGAAAAGGAAGACCCGGATATGCTGTATGAGAAGGCAGAAGCCATGTTCGGCATGCCGTGCATCATCAAGCCGTGCAATGCGGGATCCAGTTACGGTGTCACCAAGGCCAAAGACCGTGAAAGCTTCAAGGAAGGCTTAGTGGATGCGTTCCGTTATGACCGCAAACTGATCGTCGAAGAATTCGTGAACGGATTCGAAGTCGGCTGCGCGGTATTGGGAAAGGTTCATCCGATCCTCGGTGAGCCGGATGAAATTGAAATCTCCACGGATATTTTCGATTTCACGGAAAAATACAATCTGATAACCAGTAAAATCCATGTGCCGGCGCGTATCAGTACGGCCATGAAAGAAAAAGTATATGACTCGGTGCGTAAGGTATACCGCGCGCTGGACTGCGAAGGCATGGCGCGTGTCGACTCGTTTGTCGTCGGAGAAGAAGTATACCTGAATGAAGTCAACACGATTCCGGGGTTCACTTCGGCGTCGCGTTATCCGTCCATGATGAAGGCAATCGGGTATGAATTTACCGATGTGATCCGCTTATTGGTCAATGACGCATTAGGAAGATAGAATGAATTTATCACGCGGGTATCTTGAAATCAGAAAAAATCTCCTTCAGTCCAACTATGAAGAGCTGAAGGCTTTTCTTGACGGAAAAACCCGCATGATCTGTATTGTGAAATGCGACGGGTACGGGTTTGACGGGATCACGGAAGCGAAACTTCTTCAGGATCTCGGCGCAGACTTTTTTGGGGTCGCCTGCAGCGAAGAGGCGGTACTGTTACGCAAAAACGGAATCCGGGGAGATATTCTGATTCTCGGACATACCCTGAAAGATGCCCGGGAAGACCTTTGGAAATATGATTTGATCCAGACGGTCGGAGATACAAAGTACGGGATGATGCTGGGGGATTATGCGGAAGAACACGGAAAGGTCCTGCGCGTACATTTGAAAATTGACACGGGGATGCACAGGCTCGGAATCACTTCGCATACTCCGCTTGAAGAAATCCTGCAGGTTTATCATCACGCGGGGCTGAAGGCGGAAGGTGCGTTCAGTCATTTCGCGTGCGCAGACAGCTTTGCCCAAGATGACCGGCTGTTTACAGAATCCCAGAAGAAATCGTTTGATGCGTGGCTGAAGAAAGCCCGGGAAGCCGGCATGGAGTTCCCGGTGACCCATATGGCAGCCAGCGCCGGCATCGTCAATTATCCTGAATATCTGAAAGATTATACGCATTGCCGTCCGGGAATTTTATTCCACGGATTTGATTCCGGAGAGATGGCTCATCCCTATCCGCGGAAAGAAGTAATGTCTTTGCGCAGTTTTATCGGGAAAATTGATGAATTATATAAGGGAGAGACCATCGGATACGGACGCACGTATACGGCAAAGAAAGACCTTCGCGTGGTTACGGTCCCGGTAGGATACGGTGATGGAATTCCGAGAAATTATGAAAACGGGGATGTTTTGATCAACGGCGTACGCTGTCCGATCATCGGAAGAATCTCGATGGATCAGCTGTGCGCGGACGCGAGTAACGCGGGAGAGATCCGTATTGACGATCCGGTGACTTTGATCGGAAAAGACGGAAACGAAACGGTTACTCTGCGGGAAATGGCAGACAAGGCACATACGATACCCAATGAAATTGCCGCAAAGTTTACGACCCGTTTAGGAAGACGGTATATATGAAGAACTTTTTGAAGAAAATTGCGAACTTCTTCTGGACCATCTATAAAATCCTGACCCACAGGATGTTTATGACGGTCATACTTTTATTGTTCCAATTTTTGGTCATGTATTTGGTCCTGCACTATGCGAATGATTATTCTTCGTACTTTCAGTTCGGGTTCCAGGTGCTTTCCGTACTGATGATCGTTTATATTCTGAATCAGGAAGACAATCCGAATGAAAAGATGTCCTTTATCGCGTTCATTGCGCTTCTTCCGTTCTTCGGAGTTCCGTTCTATGTGATTTGGCGCGGAAAAACCGTTCATAAGAAATACCGTGAAACATTGGAAAAATCGCATAATCAGACAAAACATCTTCACATCCAGGATGAGAAGGTATCCGGGGAATTAATGGAAATCGACGAAAAGAGATACCATGAAGCCGAGTATATCTACCGGATGTCCGATTTTCCGGTGCATAAACGCACTAAGACGAAGTATTATCCTTCCGCCGAAGATTTATACGCGGATCTTTTACCGGCCTTAGAGAGTGCGAAACACTTCATTTTCATGGAGTTCTTCATTGTTGCGCCGGGAGAAATGCGCGACTCGATCATTGAAGTTTTAAAGCGGAAAGTTTCGGAGGGCGTCGAAGTAAGGTTTATGTACGATGACTTCGGATGCGCCGGAAAGATTCCGATGCACTATGACCGGGAACTTCGCGCGATGGGAATCAACAGTGTCATCTTCAATCCGTTCAATCCCCGTTTGACCATCAACCACAATTTCCGTGATCACCGTAAGATCGTCGTGATTGACGGGTATGTGGGATTTACCGGCGGACTGAATATGGCGGATGAATATATTAATAAAATATCCCCGTACGGATATTGGAAAGACAGCGGCCTGAAACTGGAAGGTGAAGCTGTATGGAACCTTACCGTATCATTCTTGGAGAACTGGGATTTTGCGTCCGACAGCCGTTCGGAGTATTCTGCCTTTACCCCGTACAGATATCATGAAGAACCGTTTGATGAAACGGACGGCGGATTCGTGGTTCCGTATGCGGATAATCCGCTGGATGAGGAAGAAGTCGGAAAGTCCGTTTACATGAACATGATCAACAACGCGGAAAAATATGTCTGGTTCTCAACTCCGTATCTGGTGCCGGATACCTCGTTTGAGGAAGCACTGGAACTGGCGGCGAAACGGGGCATCGATGTGCGCATCATTACACCGGGCATTCCCGACAACAAGCCGTTTACTTATGCGGCGACAAGGTCCTATTATAAGCGTCTTCTTCAAAGCGGCGTGAGGATCTATGAGTATACTCCGGGATTCGTGCATGCGAAAAACGCAATCTCGGATGATGAGGTAATGACCTGCGGAACCGTGAACATGGATTACCGCAGCATGTACCACAACTTTGAAAACGGCGTCTGGGTATACCGGGCAAAATCCGTGGAAGCTATGAAAAAAGACTTCCTTCAGGCGATGGAAGTCTCCAGAAAAATTGATTTGGATTGGGTAAAGGCAAGACCTCTGTGGTACCGGTTTATCCAGTACATCTTCAAGATCATGGCACCTTTCCTATAAATCGTAATGGAACCGTTCTTCGGAAAGATGAACGGTTTTTTTCGCGGAAGTGTAGAAACGCGGAATCCGTTCGGCAATACGGCATAAGATCTCATGCGGAATCGTGTCCAGTTCCTTCGCACACACGGTAAGCGGAATATCTTTTCCGAACAGTTCCACGGGAGTATGAACCGGGATTTCATAAGGAAGACGGATCATGGACTGGTCCATACAGATCCTTCCGGCAAACGGACAGATTTCCCCGCCCACCGATACATAGCGCGATGCGTTTTTACGGTCCCATCCGTCCGCGTATCCGATCGGCATGGTTCCGATCCACTCATCGTGCGAAGCGGTGTAGGAAGCTCCGTATCCGACAGTTTCCCCTGCGTGCACCTTTTTCACCAGAGTTAAGGAAGAATACAGCGACAGCACCGGCTTCAGGTCCGGATGATCCGCGTAGCCGTATAATCCGATTCCCGGACGGATCATATTGGTGAAGGTTTCATCCGGATTGTGGAACACTCCGTCGGAATTCGCCATATGAATATAACGGAAGGAATGATCCAGCGAGTTTACCGTTTCCCGGAATTTGAGGAACTGCGTGTTCATCATCGGTTTTTCCGGCTCGTCCGCGGTTGCGTAATGCGAGAAGATACCTTCAACGGATGCGCCGCGGGATTCCAGGATTTTGATGGCTTCGCGGATTTCGTCCGCGTCGTGGAATCCGATCCGGTTCATGCCGGTATCTACTTTGATATGACATTTTAACCCATGAAGATCTTCGTAGAGTTCCGTGACAAATTCCATGGACGGAACCGTAACGGAAAGATCGTGCTGGATGGCGACATGCGCCAGTCCCGGAATAATTGCGCCCAGGATCAAAATCATCCCGGTTACGCCGTTATTGCGAAGATGGATGGCTTCCTCCAGGGAAGACACGGCAAAATGATCGTATCCCCACGTGTTGGCGCAGCGGGACATATACGCGTCTCCGTGACCGTAGGCGTTAGCTTTGACAACGATCATGACAGTTTTATGAGATAAATCACGGTAGAGATCCAGATTGGAATGAAATGCGTCCAGATCGACCTCTGCCCAGGTTTGAAATTGTTTCATGGATAAAATCCTCTCGATCATGTGCGGATGACCTCCGCAGAGTTCTCTGCACATGCAGGATTATAACATAATTTTTGAAAAGAAATTATTGACTCAGGATAATTAACCATGGTATATTATTCAAGCGCTGGAAAGCGCGGTTTTGGAGGTTTAGCTCAGTTGGGAGAGCATCTGCCTTACAAGCAGAGGGTCGGGGGTTCGAGTCCCTCAACCTCCACCATGTGTATTAC
>CACYEP010000155.1 GCA_902773425.1 uncultured Erysipelotrichaceae bacterium
AGAATCAAGAAAACAATTGGGCATGACTCAAAAAGACCTTGCTGAAAAACTTCATGTCACAGAAGCGGCAGTTTCAAAGTGGGAAAATGGGAAAGGATTCCCGGACATTGCGATGATTGAACCGCTGGCGGAAAGTCTTGGTGTGTCTGTGGGAGATCTGCTGAAGGGCGAAGCCGGGACTTCCGAGGAACAGCACGAAGAAATCGTGAAGGATCTGATTCACATTTCTTCCGAAACGCAAAAGAAAGACCGCCGGAAAACCAGAGTATTTCAATATCTGTTTGCAGGAGTGCTAGTTTTGTCGGTAATTGCGGCAGTTATGATTTTGCCGAAAGTGACTGTTTCGAAAGGTGACGTATACGAACAGATGTTTGAGCACAGCGGAGTAAATATTCAGCTTCCGAAAGGATGGACGGCGAAAAAGGGCGCGGAACATTTCAAGGCCTCTTCCGAAGACGGGAATTCCTTGTTTTGGACCGAAACACTGAAAGAAACGATTCGCCTTTCCGATGACACTCCGTTTGGCGCAGATGATGATTCATGGTACAAGATATTTGAGTCACTTGTATCGAGCGAACAAACGGTAAACGGAGGTACGGTGCTCCAAGATACCGTTTCAATCACGCAGGGTAAGGTGGACCGTATACGTTCCTCTACGGTTTACAGAGAGTATATTTCTTCGGATAAACATCAAATATTTGTCAGGGAGGAGACGATGATTCTGTATCGGGGGGACGGAATCGTATTCATCGCGGTACACCCCAAAAACGATGAAGCGGCGGCGAGGGAAATCTCATATATCCGGAATCATCTGAAGGTAAACGGGTATGAAATCACGGATGACTTTAATGTGACAGTTACGCCGGTTTCGGTGCTGGATCATCACGCTGAGTACAAAATCCGATCGGACATGGACACCGACCTGATTTGGAAGATTGTGTATACGGAAAACGGCCGGGAAACGGACAGTGAGGGATATGAACCTGTTTTGTTGAAAGCCAACCGTGAATATACCGTTACGATTGATACGGATGAAGCGAAGAACGTTTACGTGATCAGGATGGACGGTAAAACTTTCTATGCGAAGTATCATTCTCTTTCTTCGTCCTGGTTTGATGTTCGCACAATGAAGACGCATTGGAATGAATCAGAAACAACAACGAACAGACCGGAGAACTTCACCTTTTTGAAATTTGCCGGGGAAAACAACAACCAAGGAACCATCACGGCGAATTTTCAGGTGATTCCGAACCGCCGAATCATCAAACAATGATCATCATGCGGATTCTGCGGAACCCGCAGTCATCGAGCCGGAGAGATTCCGGCTTTTTTTGACGCTTTGACAATAGGCTTTGTAGTATGAGGCGATTCGGTGTAGAATTATTTCCCGGGAAATATGCCATAGACATAGAAAATCGGGTAAAATAGAACATAGGTATTATGAGTAAAGTTGAAGCTGTAGTAATCGGTGCGGGTCATGCGGGGTCGGAAGCGGCTCTGGCTTTGGCGCGCAAAGGCCACGAGGTTGTTCTCGCGGTCATGAATATGGAATATGTGGCGTCGATGCCGTGCAATCCTTCGGTCGGCGGTCCGGCAAAAGGAGTCGTTGTGCGTGAAATTGACGCGCTGGGCGGTGAAATGGCGAGAAATGCCGACAAGACTGCCTTACAGGTGAAAATGCTGAACGGATCGAAAGGCCCGGGAGTCCGCTGTCTTCGCGAACAGTCGGATAAGATCGCGTACCGTCATTCGATGCGTGAAGTACTGCTGAATACACCGCATCTGCGATTGAAAGAAGGTATCGCCCAGCAGCTGTTCGCGGAAAACGGAAAAGTCCGCGGCGTGAAGTTCGAAGACGGGGAATACGTGGAATGTGAAGTCATTATCCTGACAACCGGAACCTATCTCAGTTCCAAGGTCATGGTCGGTTCTGTCGCGACCGTTTCGGGACCGGAAGAACAGGCGACCACGTTTGACTTGGGCGATTCGATCCGTGCACTGGGACTTCGTACATTCCGCTTAAAGACCGGTACGCCTCCGCGCATTGCGACAAGTTCCATCAATTTCGCAGGATTGGAACCGCAGCCCGGAAATGTCGAAGATGAAGGATTCAGCTACGATACCGGGAAGGTTCTGCCGATCAAGGATCAGGCGCTTTGCTATCTGACGTATACGACGCCGTATACCCATAAATTGATTCAGGATAACCTTACGAGATCCTCGATGTATTCGGGAATCGTGAAGGGTGTCGGTCCGCGGTATTGTCCGTCCATTGAAGATAAGATCGTACGTTTCTCGGATAAGCCGAGGCATCAGTTGTTCCTGGAACCGGAGAGCTTATCGCTGGATACAACATATGTACAGGGATTCTCGACGTCCATGCCGCATGATGTCCAGGATAAGATGATCCATTCGCTTCCGGGATTGGAAAACTGTGAAGTGCGCAAGTATGCGTACGCCATCGAGTATGACGCAGTAGATCCGTTACAGTTGAAACCGAGTCTGGAAACCAAGACCGTGCGGGGACTATTCTGCGCGGGGCAGACCAACGGCACCAGCGGTTATGAAGAAGCGGCAGGCCAGGGCCTGATTGCGGGCATTAACGCGTCCAATTATCTCGAAGGGAAAGAACCTTTGATCCTGGGCAGAGATGAATCGTATATCGGAGTCATGATTGATGACTTGGTGACCAAGGGAACCAAGGAACCGTACCGCCTCTTTACATCGAGGGCGGAATACAGGTTATTGATCCGCCATGATAACGCAGATCAGCGGCTTATGAAATACGGCTTGGAACAGGGTTTGATTTCCAAAGAGAAGTATCAGCGTTTTGAGGAGAAAATGGCGAAGGTTCAAAGCCTGAAGGCGGATCTTGAGACAAGAAAGATTTATCCGTCCGAAAGGGTCAACGGATATCTTGCGGGACTGGGATTTGAAAAGATCACGGGTCCTGTCAGTATGATGGAATTAGTCAAACGGCCGGGAATTGAGATTACAGGTCTTTATGATATCGAAAGTCTGCCGGTTGAAAAGAAGATTGCGCGGCAGGCAGAAATCGAAATCAAGTACGCAGGATATATTGCGAAGGAAAAACGGGAAGCGGAACATCTGAAGAAACTGGAACGCATTCGTCTGCCGGAAGATATGGATTATTCCAAGGCGGAACAGTTAAGCCTGGAGGCAAGACAGAAACTCAATGAAGTTCATCCGTTATCCATTGCGCAGGCGTCAAGGATCTCCGGAATCTCTCCGGCGGACTTACAGGTACTATCGATGATGGTGAAGTCGAGAAAACTTTCGACAAAGGAGTAATATGAAGAGATTTTGGGCGGTATTACTGGCATGTCTGTTGTTCATTACGGGATGTAAGGACGACGGTTTCGACACGATTACGATCGATCCGAACGAGACAAAAATCACCTACGGCGTCTGGGTTTCCTATTTGGAATTCCAGTCGATTCTGCAGGGGAAAAGCGAAGAAGAATATACCGTCAGCGTAAAGACGATGATGTCCAACCTGGAATCGCTGGGAATCAATAAAATCTATGCGCACGCATCTGCGTTTACCGATGCGTTCTATCCGTCGGAATATTATCCGATGAGCCGGTATGCCTCCGGTTCCATCGGGAAGTCTTTAAACTATGATCCGTTCCAGATCCTGGTCAGCGAGGCGGATTTCCGGGGAATTCAGGTAGAGGCCTGGATCAATCCGATGCGCTCGTTTACCGAGAGTGAAATGTCTTCGTTATCCAGTCAGTATCCGGTCAAGAAATGGTACAGTGATGAAAACCTGCGGGCGGAAAGACTGATGTACGCGGGAGACAGGTATTATCTGAATCCGGGAAGCGAGGCAGTCATTGAACTGATTGACAATGTCGCGAATGAACTTCTTTCCAACTACAAAATCGCGGGAATTCATATCGACGATTACTTCTATCCGCCGGAAATGACGGATGAACTGGATCAGGTGACCTTCGATAAATATCTGGAAACCCATGCGGACGCAAGCCGCAGTTCCTACCGTCTTGCGATGACCGACCGGTTAGTCAAAAGTTTGTACAGCACGGTGCACGCGTACGATGACAAGGTATTCTCCATCAGCCCGAACGCGAATGTGCGCACGAACCTGGAAACCTATTACAGTAACGTGGAAAAGTGGTTCAAGAATTCCGGATATTGCGATGAGATGATTCCGCAGATTTATTTCGGGTTTGAAAACTCCAACATGCCGTTCAAGGAGATCGCGGATGAATGGTCCGCGATGGCGACCGGAAGAGTGAAACTTCTGTTCGGGTTGGCGGCATACAAAGTCGGCCAATACGACCAATGGGCCGGTGAAGGGACAAACGAGTGGATCGAGAATTCCGATGTATTGTCCAAACAGGTCGAATACGTAAAGGAAGCGAGAAGATACGGAGGAGTCGTGTTCTTCAGGTATCTGTCGATGTTCTATCCAGATTCGGAAATATATGACCAGATGCAGCTGGAACTCTCCAAGCTCCATTATCTGTTAAAATAGGTGCTCTATGACCAAAGAAGAACTGAAACAAAAACTGGAAGAGAAAGGCATTCCCGCGGATGAAGAAGTTATCTCCAAGCTGGAAATGTATCTTTCGATGATTTCCGATACGAATAAAGTCATGAACCTGACGGCCATTACGGATCCTGAAGCCATCCGGGAAAAACATTTCTATGACTCGTTGCTGTTATATCCGTATGTGAAGGACACAGCGGCATTGATTGATGTCGGGACCGGCGCCGGCTTTCCGGGCATTCCGCTGAAAATCGTTTGCCCGGATCTGAAGGTGACATTGTTAGACGCGACGAAGAAAAAATGCGACTTTATTCAGCGCGTGATCAAGGAACTTGGCCTAAAGAAGGCGGAAGTTGTCTGCGGTAGGGCGGAAGAGCTTGCGCACAAGGGAATGCGCGCGGAGATCGTTACGGGAAGAGCCGTGTCCAATTTGAGAATGTTATCGGAGTTATGCCTTCCGTTATGCAAGATGAAAGGCCGCTTTATCGCGATGAAGGGACCGATGGGAAACGAAGAACTCCGTGAGGCTGAAAACGCGTTACAGGTACTGGGAGGAAAGCTCCTGGAAACCGTGAAGGAAGAACTTCCGTCCGGGGATGTGCGCGTCAACCTGATTTTTGAAAAATACAAACCGACTCCGAAGGGTTATCCGCGCAGGTTCGCGGAAATCAAGAAGAAGCCGCTTTAAGAGGTATACAACATGAATCTAGTAAGAAATATCAATTTATCCGACATCAAGGCGAATCCTTATCAGCCGAGAACCAAATTCGATGAGGAAAAACTGAAAGAATTATCCGCGTCCATCAAGAAGGACGGATTGATTGAACCGGTCGTATTGCGAAAAGCGCAGAAAGGCTACGAAATTATTGCGGGTGAACGCAGATGCCGTGCCGCGGGATTGGCGGGTATGACCCAGGTTCCGGCGATTGTCATCAGTGCCGATGCGTCAAAGTCTGCCCGGCTTGCGTTGATTGAGAATATCCAGCGTGAAGATTTAAACGCGATGGAAGAGGCCAAAGCCTATGCGCAGTTATTGCGTATTGAAAACTGCACGCAGGAAGAAATGGCGAAAAGACTCGGGAAGTCCCAGTCTGCGATTGCGAATAAGATCCGTCTTTTAAATCTGGATGAAAAAGTCCAAGACGGTCTTATGGCCGGCTTATTGACCGAACGCCAGGCCAGAGCTCTTCTGGGAGTTCCGAAAGAACACCAGGCAGAAATGATGAAACGCATTCAGGATATGGAACTGGACAGCCGGGGAACGGAAGTCTATATCCGGGAAATCAAGAAATCCGAAGAAAAAGAGAAAAAGACTAAGAAGACACGCAAGAACAAAGTGTTCCTGCGGGATGCGAAGATTGCGGTCAATACGATTGAAAGCGCCATTAAGTCCATCCGTCAGACCAATATCAAAATTGACAAAGAGACACTCGAATCGGAAGACGAATATACCATCACTATTCACATCAGGAAGCTGGATAGTGTGATAAAATAAGAACACGCAGGAGGCTTGCAGTATGGGGAAAATCATAGCTGTCGCAAACCAGAAGGGCGGAGTCGGAAAGACAACTACGACAATCAATCTGGCCGCGGCTTTAGGATACAGTAAAAAGAAAGTATTATTGGTAGACTTTGACCCGCAGGCGAATGCCACGCAGGGTTTAACACCGAAATCCGGTATGCCGGGTGATGTGAATACACGTAAACACGTGACAGGGAAAAGTTCGTACGATTTGATTTTGAAAGATAAGTCTGTCAAGGATTGCGTACGCCGTATTTCCCAGCCGCCGATTGATCTGATTCCGTCGTCCATTTATCTGGCCGGCGCAGATCTCGAGATGTACGAATACAAGGCAGGAAGAGAACGTCTTCTCAAGAATAAACTCGACGCAGTGCGTGATGAGTACGATTATATTTTGATTGACTGCCCGCCGTCTTTGGGATTGCTGAACCAGAATGCCCTGACTGCGGCAGATTCAGTGATTATTCCGGTACAGTGCGAATTTTACGCATTGGAAGGAATCGGACAGTTATTGAGCACAATCCGTGAAATCAAGAAGGTCTTCAACAAGAACCTCTACATCGAGGGAGTCCTTCTTACGATGTATGACGCCCGTACAACCTTATCCAAGGAAGTCTCCAACAACGTCCGGGCATGGTTCAAAGATGCCGTATTCAAGGCATATATTCCGCACAATGTAAAACTGGCGGAAGCTCCGAGTTACGGTGTATCCATCTTTGAACATGAACCGCGTTCGGAAGGCGCAAAGGGCTATGCGTTAGTCGCGAAGGAATTGATCGCGAGGAATTCATAGGAGGTATCATGGCAGAAGAAAAAAAGAGAGGCCTAGGAAGCGGTCTGGAAGCAATCTTCGGAACTTCGTTCAATGATTTCGATGATTTGACAAACCGGGTCATCGAAGAATCTCCCAACAGCACCGAAGAAATTGATCTTTCCCGGATTTATCCGAATCCGTATCAGCCGCGTAAAGTATTCCGTGAGGAAGAACTGGAAGAACTGGCGGATTCCATCCGTGAACACGGAGTATTCCAGCCGATTCTGGTGAAGCCGACCGATACAGGCTATGTCTTATTGGCCGGAGAACGCAGAGTCCGGGCTGCCAGAATCGCGGGATTAACAACGATTCCGGCCATCGTCAAGGACTTTACGGATGACCAATTGATTGAGTTGTCCCTGTTGGAAAACATCCAGCGTGAAGACTTATCGTCCATTGAAGAAGCTTTGTCCTACCAGCAGTTAATTGAAAAGCTCGGATATACACAGGAAGAATTGGCGAAACGTGTCGGAAAGTCCAGAACGCATGTCACAAATACCCTGCGTTTATTGAATCTTCCGAAGGAAGTTCAGGACATGGTCGTAAAGAAAGAATTGACCATGGGACAGGTAAGACCGTTGGTGACGGTCGAAAGCGAAGCCGAACAGATCCGCCTTGCGAAGATGATCAAAAACATGGACCTTTCCGCAAGACAGGCAGAGATGCTGGCAAAGAAACAGGACGATTCCGGAAAAGAAAAAACCGCGAAGAAGCAGGATCCGGAACTTCGCCGGGTAGAACACAGATTACAGTCCTTCTTCGGCACGAAAGTAAAGATTAAGGAGAATGAAATCTCGATTTCCTACAAAGGAAATAAGGATCTGAACCGGATCCTGGAAGTATTGAATTTATTGGATGAAGACTGAAAAAGGTATCGTGAGATACCTTTTTTGGTGCTTAACGGAGTATGGAGCGGAAGAGTGAGAATCCTCCGATGATTACCAGCATATATACCAACAGGACCAATAAACAGGGCAATGCGTACCAGAAGGGAACCGGGATGAACTTGTAGAAGAGTTCCATGACCGGGTTGCCTTCGGTTTCATTGATATAGAAGTAATTGGCATGCGGATGCAGGCCGGTTTTTCTTAACAGAAGATTGATCAGATAAATTCCGCAGCTGATGAGGAAGAAGGAAATCATGATGACCGGTATATCCGTGAATTCAGGAGAGTAGAAGCCGAAGGTGACTAATGCGATGGCTTCCATAACGATCATATAGTGATTGAATAAATAACCAACCATGCGCGGAAGGAAAATCGAATAACCGGAGAATCCGTTGGCCGGCATGGATAAGGCAATGGAGGCTCCGAGGGTGCCGGCGAAAAACGCAAAGCCCATCAGCCCGCGGTGATCCAGCCAAACGCCGATCGGCATGATCATCATGTTGATGTTGCAGAGCTGCAAAGGAAGTTCTCCCCACCAATTGAAGCCGCCCATGTTGCCGACGATGCGGTCGTATTCCTTGTCGCGGGAAAGATCGCGCTTATAGATGAAGAAGCATACAAAGGTAACCAAGCAAACGGCAGTGTAGATTCCCTTGCGCAAAGACAAGTCTAAAGGACGTACAAGAATTGTGGATAGGGTCAGCAGTGCAATGAAAAAAAACGCCAAAATGACGGAAACCGAATTGAAAGGTTTATAAATCCAATTACGCTTCATTGACCATCCCTCCCATTTACTGTATCACAAATTTGCAAGTACGGGCACGGTTTCAAGCAAAAAGGACTGCGCGTCATACGCAGTCCTTGGGAGAGTTAATAATTATTTCAGTTCCGGACGACCGTGTTCGTAAACAAAGTCATAACAGTGGCTGCTGAGCGACTTTGCAGCCGATTCATAGAGCTTGACGTATTGAGATCCGTCTTTCCATGGGTCGGCGGAAAGTGCCTGGAACGAATAATTCGGCGTGATTTGGCTGAATGCCGGAAGAATCTTCACGAAACAATACGGCTGGTCGTTGTCACGGTTCTTGTAACAGGTATATACATTCAAGGCGCCTTCGCAGAATTCATAAATCTTATCGTTCAGTTTATATAACGTATCGACCAAACTGATGATTTCCTGGGTCTTGATTTGTTTCAATGCCTGAAGCTGACCGTTTACCTTGCGGACGCTGTCGATGGTGCTCTTGACGTCATCTTCGATATTGTCCAGGGTCGAAATCTGCAGGGTGTATTTATCAATGACGGATACTTTGGCCATCATGCTCGGCTTTACGCGGACAATTCCGTCCGAATAGAAATCGAAGGATTTCCTGATGGACGAAGAATCGATTTCCATTCGGTAATCTTCGATTCTGGCTTTGCGGTATCCCTGAATCATTTCACTGCGGGAAACTTTGCCGGCTTTGGAATTGTAGAACGATTCCGAACGTGAAGCATTACGTTCCATCACATCCCATCTCTGGTTGAGGATCCGGGATACTTCCAGGGTATCCGTGTTTATTTGCTGAAACAGTTCCTGCCCATAGCCTGCCTCATCAAAGTTGAGGGTAAGGCGCATGAACTTGAATCCGCCTTTCAGCGGCATCAACATCATCAGTTTTCTTAAATCTGAAACCGGTGCGGCAAGATCGGAAAAATCCTTATAGAACTGTACAGCGCTCAAATAGGCTTTTTGACGGTTGTAGTCTGCGTTGTTGAACCAGGAAGGCATTGCGTTTCCTTTTACGGAACCGGAAACGGCTTCGTTCTCGCGGATAAAGGAACTGATCAGTCCCTCGGCTCCGAAATCTTTCATCCAGAGATCCGATAATGCCTGCTCGGTTTTATCGTATTCGTTTTTGTAGACCATTCCGTCCAGAAGCACGCAGGCGGCGTTAATTCTGGAAATCAGCGCGGAAATGTCGGCTTTGACGGCCTTTTCGTCCATGTTTTCCCAATAATAGGAAGGGCTGTCTTCTTGTGTAAAATCGTACTCGTTTACCATGTTATTTCTCCATTATCAATTGTTGGATCCGTTTAGAACCGGATTTCATAATCGCGCACATACCATCTTCCGCCGTTGGTCCGGATGAGATTTCTTCTTACCGGGCTTCCGAGCTGTTTGCCTGCCTTATCAAACGCAATAGTTTGTACGGAGGCATATTCTACTTTTTCTCCATAGCGGTCGGCAATCTTCTGTTGTTCCGCCGCGGACAGGAAGTAGGAATCCAAACCGGATTGATCGCTGTAACCTTTTACAACGGTGATCTTTGTGGCATCCGGCACGACATTCGCATGGACGTATTCGCCGTGGAATCGTTCCTGATGAAGATCCCAATGGTATAACAGGAGGGATTCCTGTGTCGGGTTCTGCCGTCTTTCCGGCTGAATGCATTCGCAATACAATTCGTAATTCTTTTCTTTGATTGCCTGGCGGAAGATTTCGACCAGCCGTTCCGGTGTCACATTGTCCGGAATCGACTTCACGGTATACCAGCTTTCCTTGATGGCGGCGACTTCTTCTTCTCCTTCAAAGTATCCGCTGTTTTCTCTTTCACGGTCGTAGTATCCTAAGACATGGCCCGGGACATACAGCGCAACCGGTTCAACGACCGGCGCGTATACCGGAGCTCCGACCTTGTTTTCGCCGGCTTCCGGAATTTCCATCGTAACTCCGGTAATTTCTCCTAATACCGTCCACTTGTCGACTTCCATCATGGTGCTGTCAACCAAACGGCGGTAGCGTTTCACAGCCTCGTAGGGACCCAGCCATTTCCGGGTGTCGATTTTGATGAAATACATGCCGGTGGAGCGTTTCCCCATATGAATGAATTCGCCGGTGACTCCCATGAATTGGTTCATAGGATACCGCACTTCATCCAGGATGACATATTTTCCCTGGATTTCGTCGGCGCGGACTTCCATGACATCCGGCGCGGGGAACACCTTTTCCAGCATTCTGTCCTGATATTTGGCGACGAGGCTGTTCCAGGCGGTTTCGCTCTTTTGCGCATAGAGTCTACGGATGTTTTCTTCATTTTCGAGATATACGATCATGTCATGCGTAATGTCGATGAAGTTTCCTGCGGCTCCGACGACGCATTTTCTTGCCCGTTCGAAAAGAGCCATGACCCGCGGATCGTTCGGCGCGAATTCATTCAGAAGCTTAATCCTCCCGAGAGCGTCTTCCTTGGAGCGGAAAATGCCGGTAGCACCGTTTGCCCGCTGCAGTTCATTCTCGAATTCTTTGAGGTAATACTCTGCCTGCTGGATGCGCATTGTAAGGTTGGTCTCATTGACCGAAAATGTAATATTATCTACCATTATGTGCCTTCCTTTCTGAAAGAAACCGTATAAGAATACATCATAATTATAGGAAGACGCAGGCATCCCGGAAAAGTCCGACAGGGTAATCGTTCGCGCGGAACAGAATTTTTACAAAGATTTGAACTAATAATACTTCCTTAACAGATAAAGGAGATTTATAGTTATATTAGGATAATTTCTGATACTCAGGAGTGTTTATGTCATCATCTAAAGAATTAATAATGAATCGGGACTGGTGCAAAGGCTGCGGTATTTGCGCCGCTTTTTGCCCGAAGCACGCGTTGGAAATTGTGAACGGGAAAGTACAGCGTTCGGAAGGTTCAACATGTGTTTTGTGCGGACAGTGTGAACTTCGCTGTCCGGACTACGCAATCTATATCGCAGAGACAGAGGGAGAAAAAGAACAATGGGTAAAATCGTATTAATGCAGGGAAATGAAGCCTGCGTAGAAGGCGCTATTGCGGCCGGCATGCGGTTTTACGCAGGCTATCCGATCACTCCTTCCACGGAAATCGCGGAACGTTCCGCTTTGAGACTTCCGCAGGTCGGAGGCAAGTTTATTCAGATGGAAGATGAGATCGGTTCCATCGCGTGTGCTATCGGGGCTTCGGTCGCGGGTGTCAAGGCGATGACTGCGACTTCCGGTCCGGGTTTTTCGCTGAAACAGGAGAACCTCGGTTATGCGTGCCTCGCGGAAATTCCGCTGGTCGTTGTGGATGTGCAGCGCCAGGGGCCTTCCACCGGTATGGCTACCTCTCCGTCGCAGGGAGATGTCATGATGGCCAGATGGGGAACGCACGGGGATCATCCGATGATCACGTTAAGTCCTTCTTCCGTGAAGGAGTGTTATGACCTGGTGATCCGGGCATTCAATTTATCGGAAAAGTACCGTACTCCGGTGATTTTCCTGATGGATGAAATTGTCGGACATCTCAGGGAAGGCATGGAAATTACACCGGAAGACGAAATTGAAATCGTGAACCGTCCGACGGTTTTGTATCCCGACCCGAAACGCAAACCGTATCAGATGAAAAAGGGACAGCTGGTTCCGAAGATGGCGCCGTTTGGGAAAGGACAGCGCTACAACATCACCGGACTGATTCATGATGAATCCGGATTCCCGACCAATTCCAACGCGGAAGCCGAAAAACTGTTACACCGTCTGATGCACAAAATTTCTGATAATTACGAAGACATCGTACAGACGGAAGAAGTCGGCATGGAAGACGCGGAAGTTGCGATTTTCTGTTACGGAGGAACGATGCGGGCAGCCATGAGTGCCATGGAAGAGGCACGCGCGAAAGGAATCAAGTGCGGTATCTTCCGCCCGGTGACGATTTGGCCGTTCCCGGAAAAAGAATTGCGGAAGGCAGCCGGAAAACTGAAGAAAATCATCGTTGCCGAACATAACTACGGGCAGCTTCTGCTGGAAGTTCAAAGGGTCGCCGGAAGCATGTGCGAAATTGAGTTTGTAGGCAAGTACAACGGTTCGGTGATTACACCGGAAGAGATTTTGGAAAAGGCGGTGAATTCCAAATGACAGTCAATACAGGCGATGTCAGTAAAAAGACACAGAAAATGTCTGATTTAATCTACAAATATATGCGCCCGGAACATCTTCCGCATATCTGGTGTCCGGGATGCGGCAACGGAATCATCATGCGTGATGTGGCTCAGGCAATTGAAAACCTCGGATTAAGCCGGAATCAGACGATTATTGTCTCGGGAATCGGATGTTCCTCCAGAGCCGCAGGCTACATGGACTTCAATACGATTCATACGACCCACGGAAGGGCATTGGCTTTCGCGACCGGCATCAAATTGGCGAATCCGGAACTGGAAGTCATCGTCATCGCGGGAGACGGGGACTTGGCAGCCATCGGTGGAAATCATCTGATTCATGCCGCAAGACGGAACATCGGATTGACGGTGGTTTGTATGAACAACAATATCTACGGAATGACCGGCGGACAATACAGTCCGACGACACCTACCGGTGAATTCGGTACAACGGCACCGTACGGAAACCTGGACCGCTCGTTTGATATCGCGGGTTTGGCGTACGGGGCAGGTGCGTCATATGCGGCAAGAGGAAGCGCGTATCATGTCCAGCAAACCGTCAGCCTGATTCAGGAAGGAATCCGTAACCGAGGATTCTCCATCATTGATGTGGCATCGGTATGTCCGACGTACTACGGGCGCAAGAACAAGAAGGGAAGCGCGGTGGATATGCTGAAGTGGCAAAGAGACAACGCGGTGACTCCCGAACAGGCAGCGAAGATGACGCCGGAAGAACTGCACGGGAAACTGGTGATCGGGTTATTGCATCATACACAGTATCCGGAATTTACTTATCAATACAATGAATTGATCGAAAGACTTGCGAAGGAACGTGAAGATCATGAGTAGAATGGAAATCAGACTCGCGGGAAGCGGAGGACAGGGTGTTATCCTGGCCAGTGTCATTCTGGCGGAAGCGGCAGTGATTGCCGGAAAATATACAGCGCAAAGCCAGTCATACGGACCGGAGGCAAGAGGAGGTGCCTGCAAGGCGGAGACCTTGATTTCAGATGCGCCGATCGGGTTCACCAAGGTCCGTCATCCGGATTTCCTGATGGCATTGACCCAGAAATCGCTTGATAAATACGGGAAGGATGTGCCGGAGAGATGTCTGGTGCTGATGGATGATTCCTTGACGGCCATACCGGAACTGGATCCGGAAAAGACCGTACGTTATCCGATCTTGAAGACGGCGGCGGAAAAAGTCGGAAGAATTCAAACCGCGAATGTGGTGGCGGTCGGATGTATCAACAGTCTTCTTCATTTGGCAGATCACGAATCCATCCGGAAGGCGGTGCTGATGCACGTTCCTGCCGGCACGGAAGAAATCAATCTGAAGGCTCTGGAAGCCGGAATCGAATTGGTAAACAAGGCGGAACACGCATGAAAATCCATGAATACCAGGCCGTAAACCTGTTTAAAGAATACGGTTTGCCGGTGCCTGAAGGAAAACTTGCGGAAAGTGAGGAAGAAGCGGTAAAACTCTCGGAAGGATTTACTCCGTGTGTTTTAAAGGCGCAGGTTCATTCGGGAGGACGCGGGAAAGCCGGAGGCGTCAAAGCTGCGCGTAATACGGAAGAAGTCCGTGATGCGGCAGAAAAACTGTTCGGAATGCGTCTTGTGACCCGTCAAACCGGACCGGAAGGCAAGATTGTCCGCAAGGTTCTGTTGTCGGAAACTGTGGATGTTGTCCGTGAGTTCTATGTCAGTATCACTACGGATAATGAATCCGGGAATCCGGTTTTAATGATGTCAAGTGACGGAGGAACCGAGATTGAAGAGACCGCGAAGCTTCATCCGGAAAAGATCCTGCGGATTCCGGTATCGGTCACGGAAGGTTATAAAAACTATCAGGGAATCCTGGCGGCTGACTTTTTGGGACTGGAAGGTGAAAACCGGAAGGAACTGCAATCCGTCCTGAAGGGGCTTGTGAGACTGTACGGTGAAAAGGACTGCAGTCTGGCGGAAATCAATCCGCTGGTCATCGACGGAAACGGGAAACTGATGTGCCTGGATGCGAAAATCAACTTTGATGACAATGCGCTGTTCCGTCATCCGGAAATTGCGGAACTGCGTGATCCCCAAGAGGAAGACCCAAGAGAGTATGAAGCTTCCCAAACCGGATTAAACTATATTCATTTAAACGGTAATATCGGCTGTTTGGTGAACGGAGCCGGTCTGGCCATGGCGACCATGGACGAGATTCATGCGTACGGGGGAGAACCGGCAAACTTCTTGGATGTCGGCGGATCCGCGACTTCAGAAAAAGTCAAGGCGGCGTTCCGGCTGTTACTGTCGGATAAGAATGTGCGCGCCATCTTCGTGAATATATTCGGAGGGATCATGCACTGTGACACGATTGCCGAAGGAATTATCCGGGCAGTGTCGGAAACAAAGCTGGAACTTCCTTTGATTGTCCGGCTGGAAGGCACGAATTCCGAAGAGGGAAGAAAGATGCTGAGGGAATCGGGTCTTGCGATTATTCCTGCAGAAGATATGAAAGACGGAGCAATCAAGGCCGTAAAAGCGGCGGGAGGACGCGTATGAGCATCCTGATCAATCGGAATACAAAGGTTCTGGTACAGGGAATTACCGGGAAACAGGGACAGTTCCATACCGGACAGATGCTGGAATACGGAACGGACATCGTCGCAGGCGTGACGCCGGGTAAGGGCGGACAGGAAATCTTCGGTCTTCCGGTGTTCAATACCGTGCGGGAAGCAAAAGAAAAAACCGGTGCGGATGCCTCGGTGATTTATGTTCCTCCGGCATATGCCGCAGATTCGATTCTGGAGGCTGCGGACGCGGGAATCCGGATCATTGTGTGCATCACGGAAGGAATCCCGGTAAAGGATATGTGCCGGGTGAAACAGTATCTGCGCGGTAAAGAAACCGTATTGATCGGACCGAATTGTCCGGGAATCATTACACCGGGAGAATGCAAGATCGGAATCATGCCGGGATACATTCATAAGCCGGGTCACGTCGGGATCGTATCCCGTTCGGGGACGCTGACATATGAAGCGGTAAAACAGTTGTCGGACCGCGGCATCGGACAGTCTACCGTAGTCGGCATCGGAGGAGATCCGGTGAAGTGCACGGGATTCTTGGAAATCTTGAAGGCATTTGAGGAAGACCCGGATACCTACGCGGTCGTGATGAACGGAGAAATCGGCGGGTCCGGAGAAGAAGAAGCTGCGGAGTATATCCGGAATCATATGACAAAACCGGTGGCAGCTTTCATCGGGGGAAGAACCGCGCCGGAAGGAAAGCGCATGGGACATGCCGGAGCCATTATTTCCGCGGGAAAAGGAACGGCAGCCGGGAAAATCGAAGCTCTGCGGAATGCCGGAGCGGAAATCGCAGATACACCCGATGAAATCGGAGAAGCGCTGGTGCGCGCATTGATAAGAAAGGGAATCTATGAACACTGCAAGTCTTCTTGAAACAGTTATGATTATTTGTTTCGGCATCTCATGGCCTTTATCGATCCGCAAAATGTGGACCTCCCGAACAACCGGAGGCAAAAGCATCCTGTTCAGCTGTTTCATTCTGATCGGGTACTTCTGCGGAATCGGCGCGAAGATCCTGTCGAAAAACTATAACCTGGCGTTTATCTTCTATATCATTAACGCCTGTATGGTAACGGTGGATATCCTGCTGTGGATCCGGAATTACCGTTACGAAAAAGCACATAAGTAAGCACAATAAAACCTCGCGCAGGCGAGGTTTTTGTATGGGATTAATTGTTGATGGAGGAAGCTGCGGCGCTTGATTGCTGATCTGCCAAGACGGCATCGATCGCGATCACAACGGCTAATACAATGACCGGGTCGGCAAAATCCGCAATATCCAATTCGTAGGAATCTCCCCAGGTGAACCATTCCTTGGTGATTTCCGCGACGATCCTGCCGTTTTCATCCAGAATTGTATAATCGTGTTCGAATAATTCACCTTCGATGGACCAGCCTAAACCGTTGATTTCATACTTCGGGGTGAACAAAGAGAGCTTGCGCTGGATTTCGGCAACTTCTTCTCCGTCGATTTCCACATAGTATTTATGAAGGAGTGCGAAGAATTCCTGACGGACGAAAGCGACTTCTTCGTTGTCCATGTTGAAGATGTGCAGTTTATGTGTAAATGCGATTTCACCTTCAACGTAGTAGACATCGTTTTCTTCTTCATCCTTGACCGTGAATGTGTCCTTCCAGGAGAAGACTTTCTGTTTGATAAATAATTTCATGATCGGTACATCCTCTTTTAAGACCAGTTCTTTTCTCTTCCTGCAAACAGATAATACGCAAGATAATTTGTCATGCGCATCAAGAGAACTTTTTTGCTGCGTTTTGGACAAAGCGCATAGATTTCCGGCGCTTCTTTTTTAATTCGTTCTTCATAAGTCTGAAGCAACTTCTTATTATCTGCGGAAGGCTTCATTAAGAAGATTGTTCGAATTAACGCATAATAGTATCGTTCCAGACGTGAAACCATTTGAGCGTGATTTTTTTCTCCGGATTTAAGGTAGATATCTAAAAGAATATCAAATACCCTGCATGTGTCATCAAAATGTTTAATACGGCTTTCAGGCGATACGCTTTGTCCGTCTCTGCCTAATCGATATTGATAAACAGATGCCGAATCGAATAATACGTCTTCTGCAATCGGGAGAGTAGAAACAGCAAATATCTGATCCGTATAAAGAGTGTGAGGCGGAAGCTGCAAATGAACTTTACGAAGAAGATCTGTTTTAACTGTTAACGGCCACATTCCAACTGAAAAAATCCCTTGAACTTCGTTTATCTTTACCGTCCGTCCTTCGTATTGTTCCCACTTCGGAATTAATTCTGTTGCAGGTCCGTCTTCCCCGATTACTTCGGTATATCTGGTTACAATCCAATCTGCATTCTGAGAACGGGCCAATTCTATAAGATGTTTTAATGCGGCGGGATCAAACCAATCATCGCCGTCAAGAATCTTAAAGTATTTTCCCCGCGCTGCCGCAACAGACTGATTGACGGTAGTCCCGTATCCCCCATTTTCTTTTGAAATGAGCCGAAATGTATTCGGATATCGATCTACATATTCCTGAACGATTTGGGCTGTATTGTCTTTTGATCCGTCATCTACTACGATTACTTCCAAATCATCCATAATCTCAGGAACAATGCACGAATCTAAGTTTTTACGAATATATGCGGAAACATTGTAAGCAGCAACTGATACAGTCAATATTTTATTCGAACTATTCATATTCCCTCCGGTACTATTTTCTCTTTTTCATTATACAGAATTATGTTGTATTCGTGTTATTCCTTTTCCGAATATTCGAGGTTAGCAGGAACTATCAAACTCAGGAATTAATAGTCACTTAAGTTCTTTGAACGTAGGTTGTGATTTGGCTGTCATAATGACATAATAAAGATGTGCGAAAACCGTGCAATATTTTTATTTGCGGAAGGAGGCATATTATGTCGGAACCGAGTAAAGACAAAAAGTCTTTTTTCAAGAAAATAGGAAAGAAAGGAATCATCGGAATCATAGCGGCGGCTGTTTTGATTACTGCGATTATTGTGATTGCGGTGAACAGGGGATCGGACGGGCGTAAGGCTTATGTGATGCCGGTAGCTGAAATTTCTTCCAACGCGATGAATAACGGAACTTCCAACCGGTTCTCGGGTGTTGTGGAACCCCAAAAGACCAAGGAAATCCAGGCGGATTCCATGAAAACCATTGACGAAGTCTATGTAAAAGTAGGCGATGAAGTAAAAGCCGGAGACAAATTGTTTACCTACAAGATCGCAGATATGGAGCTTGATCTTCAGCAGCTGAATGTAGACCTGCAGAGTTACTACAATCAGATTGATGATCTGAACGAACAGAAGCGCTATTCGTCCAGTCAGTACGAAATCCAGATCATTAATATGCAGATTTCCAATACGCAGACGGAAATTCAGAAGAAACGCAATGAGATCGAGGCTAAGAAGCGTGAGATGGAACAGGCCTATGTCACCAGTCCGATTGACGGTGTAATCAAGGAAATCAATGACCCGAATTCGATGATGTATACCGGATCTGGCGCATATATGACGATCATCGCGGACGGGGAATTCCTCATCAAGTGCAAAATCAGTGAAATGAATGTCAGCGAGATCTATCAGGGCATGGAGATGGTAATCCGTTCGAGAGTGAATGAGAACCAGACCTGGAAGGGTACGATTTCTTCCATCGACACGGGATCTCCGGTCAATGAAGAAAATCAGGGATATTACTACGGCGGAGGACAGGAATCCGGCGCGAAATACGCATTCTATGTGAAGCCGGAAACACCGGACGGACTCCTTCTGGGCCAGCATGTCACCGTGGAAAGCTCCGTATCTTCTTCCGCAGGATATACGGGAATCTTGCTGAATTCCGGATTTATTGCGGATATCGAATCCAAGGCTTTCGTCTGGGTATCGAAAAACGGAACTTTGAAGAAGTCATATGTCACGATCGGAAAGTACAAGGCAGATTCCGATGAATACGAGATTACTTCCGGATTAGAGAAAGACGACTATATCGCATTCCCGGATGAAACCTTAAAAGAAGGCATGAAGACAACGACCGAATACATTCCGGAAGAAGAGCCGGGATTGGATGACGGGGATTTCTATGTGATTCCGGAAGGGGATGTTCCGGAGGATGACGGAATGATGATTCCGGAAGACGGCGGCATGTTTGTGCCGGGGGAAGAACCAGCCGGAGGAGAATCCAATGGCCAATAAAATTCTGGAACTGAAAGAGATTTCGAAGACCTATACCGGCGGCGGCATGGATGTGCCGGTATTGGATAAAATCACCTTCGAAGTGGATGAAGGGGAGTTTGTCGCCATCATGGGGCCTTCGGGATCGGGAAAATCAACCTTGATGAACATCATCGGATGTCTGGACCGCCAGACTTCCGGGGAATACTTTTTAGACGGGAAAGATGTATCGAAAATGGATGACAATGAATTGGCGGATCTAAGGAATCAGGCCATCGGATTTGTCTTCCAGAACTTTAATCTTTTGCCGCATGAAACCGCGCTGGAGAATGTAATGCTGCCGCTGCTGTATGCGGGAGTCAATGCTGCGGAGCGCAAGGCACGCGCGGAAGAGGCGCTGAAATCCGTCGGACTGGAAGACCGGATGAGTTTTGATCCGACGAAACTTTCCGGTGGCCAGAAACAGCGTGTTGCCGTTGCCAGGGCGATGATCAATCATCCGCGGATCTTATTGGCGGATGAACCGACCGGTGCGCTGGATTCTAAATCCGGAGACCAGTTGATGGAACTGTTCCGGAAACTGAATGAAGACGGCATGACGATTGTCATGATCACACATGAATTGGCTGTGGCGAAGTGCGCGAAGCGGATCCTGGATCTGAAGGACGGAAAACTTCAGAATCTGAAAGAAGGTGATGAAGCATGAAGCCCTGGATGAAAAAAGCCTTGATCGTGTTGATTGCGGCGGCGGTTTTGGCCGGAGGCTTCTTCGGTATCCGCGCCATCCGCAGGAATACTGCGCCGGTGAAGGCATATCCGGTCCAGTTCTTCGCGGATTACGGCTGGAACAACAATACCACCTACGGCTTTATTACTTCCGGCAGTTCGGAGGTATACCGCAAAGACGGCGCGAAAGTATCTTCCGTCTATGTGCAGGCGGGAGATACCGTAAAACCCGGAGACAAACTGTTCAGTTATGATACGGAGTCATTGAACCTGGAAGTAAATCGTGCAGCCAATGAGTTACAGATCGAGCGTCTTCGCTTAATGAAATACAAGGAAGACCTTGCCCGTTATAAGACCTACAAGCCGTATGAACCGGTGATTCCATATGTGCCGGAAGGCTTGATCGGGGAAACAGATCAGGAAATGATTTCCTCGGATGAACAGGCAGTCGAAGGCAAGGGAACCGAGGATGAACCGTTTGTGTTTTACTGTGTCCCGGGCACCAAGGTTCATCTGAACTATCTGGCGGAAATCATTGATAACGAGAATGTCCTTCTCCCGTCGTTCTGGAGCGTATATGAGAAGGAAAAGGAAGCATACGCAAAGTATCTTGAGGAGCTGGAAGAGTATGACCGCCTTTACGCGGAATATCTGAAACTGCTGGAAGTATATGAGAAAGCCGTGAAGGAACACGAAGAAAACCCGGATACGGAAGTTCCGGAAAAACCCGCAGAACCGGTGAAGCCGGAAGAAGTCAACGATCCTTCGGATGACCCGGTTGCCGGAGAAAACGCGAAATACGCATCCTTTGTGATCTGGAATCAAAACGGCTATGCGGATATGGCCAAAGTTTTTCAATGGACCGTGAAGGGACCGGATTGTGATAAAGGCGCGGTGGAAAGCTTATTCAGCACCGTGAAGCCTCCGTTCCCGTGGACGGTAGGTGACCGTGCCCGTATGGATGCGTCCGGATTGGTGAAGGATTTTGATAAGGAATTCCGGTTTGCGGAAGGCACGATCCTGCGCACCGATCCGCTTCCGGCGGAGGAAGAAATCCCGGAATCCCGCAGCTATACCCAGGAACAGATCAACGATTTGATCCGCGGTGCCAACCGGGATATTCATTCCCAGGAGATTGCGATATTACAGGCGGAAGTTTCCTACAACCGTGCGAAAAACGCATTGACGGACGGTGTTATCACGACGGATTGTTCGGGAACCGTGAAGACCGTGGAAGATTATGACAGCCTGAACTCGGGAGAAGTGTTCATGCAGATCCAGAGCGATTCTGGGTATGTCGTGCAGGGAAGCGTTTCGGAGTTTGACCGTGAAACAGTTACCGTGGGAACGGAAGTCATGGTTCTGTCCTATATGACCGGCATGCAGTATATCGCGACGGTGCGCTATGTGGCAGATTCGCCGTCGTCCTCGAATTACTTCTCTTCTTCGGAAAATCCGAACAGTTCAAGTTATATGTTTGAGGCGGTCATTGACGCTGAAGCGGAAGTGTCTCCGGACGATTGGGTGGAAATCAGTTTCTTCGGTAATGAAGGATCGGATGCCTTCTATATCCCGACGGCATTTGTCCGGAAAGAAAACGGTCAAAGTTATGTGATGAAATATGAAGGCGGGAAACTGAAACGTCAGATCGTGAAGACTGGAAAGACTCTGTACGGGTCCGAGATTCAGATCCTGGAAGGATTGACCTTGGAAGATTCCATTGCGTTCCCGTACGGAAAGAAAGTAAAAGAAGGGGCTCCCTGCGAAGTCAGCGAGGACATGAGTGAACTGTATGGATAAGCGTAAAGGAAGCGCCGGAATGACCGAGAACATCCGTCTGGCATTCCGCGGAATTACAACACATAAGATGCGTTCTTTCCTGACGATGTTGGGTATTATTATCGGTATTGCGGCAATCATCGCGATTGTGTCGACCATCAAAGGAACCAACGAACAAATCAAACAGAACCTGATCGGCGCCGGAACCAATACGGTCCGCGTCAATCTGAATCAGGGTGATTGGGAATATGATATGTCCTATCAGGCGGCACCGGACGGAGTGCCGCAGGTTTCCGAGGAAACTCTGGATGAAATCCGGAAACTGAGCCATGTGACATCGGTATCCAAATATACCAAGCGCAACTATGCCGAGAGTGTATTCCACGGTGCGGCGTCCTTATCCGGAGGAAGCGTATACGGAATCGATGAGGCATACATCCGGACGGC
>CACYEP010000156.1 GCA_902773425.1 uncultured Erysipelotrichaceae bacterium
CCGGTGACCGTGATTGAGCCGGAAGAGGAACCGGAAGTTACTCCGGAACCTGTCGAGGAACCTGTCGAGGAAGAACCGGAACAGCCGGTGATTCCGAATGCGATTCCTTTGACGGAAGATGAACCGGAAACACCGGAATTTGAAGAAGTTCCGGAAGAAGATCCTACGGATGTGCTGAAACTTCTGGACGGCGCGGAAGAATTGGAACCGGGTGAAAAGCTTCATATTGAGGAAACCCCGGCGGAAACTATCAAAGTGGACTTTACATTGGATCAGGATTTGTCCGAAACCGAAGAGATTGCGGAAGATCCGAGAGTTGCGAATCCGTCGAAAGATGAAATCGAACGCATGATCCGGGAATTGACTTTACCGGAAGAGCCGGAAGAAGAGATTGAATGGCCGGCGGAACCGGAAATTGATGAAGAACCTGCGGAAGAACCTGAACCGGAACCGTTGAATGAGCCGGAGGAAGAACCGGAAGTTGTTGCCGGATCAGAAGAACCGGCAGCAGAACCTGAAACAAAGCCGGAAGAAGAACCGCTGCCGGAAACAAACGCTGAAGTACATCTGTGCCTGGCAGACCGCAGCGCCAAAGAGTATACCCGCGTGAAGCATTTCGCGGGAGATGCGGAAGAGCAAATCGAAGCTGCGATGACGTATCTTACCAACTATGTGCTGGAAACCAGAGTACCGCACGGAAGCAGGGAAGAAATTCCGAACTACAAAGCGGAAACATTGCGGAAGATGATTGAAAAAGCAATGGAACACGGAGATGCGGAATTGGAAGTCGGCAGCAAGGGAATCAGCGTTTCCTTCAAGACAGTTGATCCGTCGATCTGTCCGGAATGGAGAGTCAGCGTTCTTGAGGAAGGAACAAAGTATATATTACCGGTTCATCCGGCATACAGAGTGAAACCGGAAAACAACAATCCTGCCGCGCAGGGAACCAGAAGATCGTCCGATGAGACGAAGAGGCTGATCCTGAAAGTGCTGGAAAAAGAGCCGTGCTCAACCAATACCTTGGCGAAACGGCTCGGATACAAGGGAATCTCGAAAACACTCAGCGGAATCGTCAAAGAAATGATTGATGACGGAGAAATCGAGTATACCAACCCGAATTCTAGGGGATCCAATCAAAAACTTAGGAAAAAGGGGTACAGGGAAACCTACGGACAGGACATCATGTAAAACAGAGGGCAGCCGGGAAAACGGCTGCCTTTTTTCGGAAAAACAGTGAAAAAATACAACGAAGGAAGATGAAAATGTACATTCGATGTGTCAAAAAGTGTTTATTCATGCCATTTTTGAATTCATAAAAGAATTCAAAAATATACAAAAAAAACAGCGAAAAATTTCCATCCCAAAAAAATAATCATAGTAAGATGTAATTAGGTTGAAACCGTTTACATCCGCGCGCGGGATGCAAACGGCACCATAAATAATCCACTAGGAGGCAATAAAATGAAAGGGATTAATGTCCGCAGTGAAATTAAACCTTTAAAGAAGGTCTTACTGCACCGCCCCGGAAAAGAGTTATTGAACCTGACACCGGACCGTTTGCCGGAATTATTGTTCGATGACATTCCGTTCCTGCGCATTGCTCAGGAAGAACATGATGCATTCGCACAGGTTCTCCGTGACAACGGCGTTGAAGTAGTTTATTTGGAAGACTTGATGACTGATGTTCTGCGCTTAAATCCGAAACTGATTGAGCCGTTCCTCTATCAGTGGCTGGAAGAAGGAAACATCAAGACCAAGAGATGGCAGGATAAGTGCTATCAGTATTTAATTAACAATTTCGAAGGCAAAGCATTGGTTGAAAAGACCATGGAAGGTATTACCCTCCGTGAAATGGGTGAAGATCTGAGCAAGTACAGCCTGCAGGATATGATCGCACCGAATGACGACTTAGTCGTTGATCCGATGCCGAACCTGTATTTCACCCGTGACCCGTTTGCGTCGGTAGGCAAAGGCGTATTCTTACACAGAATGAAATTCCCGACCCGCCGCCGTGAAACGATCTATGCGGATTATATCTTCAAGTATCATCCGGATTTCGAAGGTCAGGTTACCCGTTACTACGACCGTGACGCACATGCGAACATCGAAGGCGGCGACGTATTGAACCTTTCCGAAAGCGTATTGGCGATCGGTATTTCCCAGCGTACAAGCCCGGATGCAATCGAAGAAGCTGCACGCAACCTGTTCAGCGATCCGGATTGCAAGATCCGCACAGTCTTAGCGTTCAACATCCCGGTATCCCGTGCATTCATGCATTTGGACACTGTATTTACACAAATCGATGTTGATAAGTATACAGTCCATCCGGCGATTATCGGCCCGTTAACGGTATTCGAAATCACCCCGAAGGACAATCCGAGAGAACTGAACATCAAGCGTATTGATTCCAACCTGGAAGCGATCCTTGAAAAATACACCGGCGTTGATCATGTTCAGCTGATCTACTGCGGCGGTGACGATCCGATTGCTTCGGCAAGAGAACAGTGGAACGACGGATCGAACACTCTGGCTATCGCACCGAACAAGATCGTTGTTTACCAGAGAAACGATGTCACGAACCCGATCCTGCGCGCTGCAGGCGTCGAAGTTCTCGAAATCCCGTCAGCTGAATTATCCAGAGGACGCGGAGGCCCAAGATGTATGTCTATGCCTTTAATCAGGGCGGACTAATAAATTAATAAAGGAGAAATGAAACATGGGAGTTAATGTAAGAGGAAGAAATTTCTTAACGTTATTGGATTTCACACCGGCGGAAATCAACTATTTCCTGGATTTGGCAGCTGAATTCAAGCGTTTAAAAGCAAACGGCGTTGACCACAGCTATCTGAAGGGAAAACAGGTCGTATTATTATTCGAAAAGACTTCGACCAGAACCCGCTGCGCATTCGAAGTAGGCGCACGTGACCTTGGCATGGGCGTTACATTCCTGGATCCGGGATCTTCCCAGATGGGCAAGAAGGAATCCCTGGAAGACACTGCGAAGGTTTTAGGAAGAATGTTCGACGGTATCGAATACAGAGGCTTCAAACAGAGCGTTGTTGAAGACCTGGCGAAGTATTCGGGTGTTCCGGTATGGAACGGCTTGACCGATGATTTCCATCCGACACAGATGCTGGCGGATATCCTCACCGTAAAGGAAGAATTCGGTGATGTACGCGGAAGAAAATTGACATTCTTCGGTGACGCGCGTAACAACGTAGCGAACTCCTTGATGGTTGTCTGCGCGAAGTTGGGTATGACTTTCTGCGCATGCGGACCGAAGGACTTATGGCCGAAGGATGAATTAGTGAAGAAGTGCAAAGCAATCGCGAAGGAAACCGGCGGAAAGATCGAATTAACCGATGACGTTAAGGAAGGCGCGAAAGACTGCGACGCGGTTTACACCGATATTTGGGTATCCATGGGTGAACCGGAAGAATTATGGGCGAAACGTATTGAATTATTACGTCCGTATCAGGTCAACAAGGAATTGATGGCTATGGCGAAGCCGACCGCAATCTTCTTACATTGCTTACCGTCTTTCCATGACCGTAACACCACGATCGGCGAAGACATCTATCAGAAGTTCGGATTACCGGCGATGGAAGTTACGGACGATGTATTCTTAGGCAAACAGGCACGTCAGTTTGATGAAGCGGAAAACCGCATGCACACCATCAAGGCTGTTATGTATGCCACACTGAAGTAGTCGAAGGACACATCATGAATAAACGTTTAGTAATTGCATTGGGCGGAAACGCCTTAGGCAATAATGCAGAACAGCAGCTGGAACTCGTAAAGGAAACAGCGAAAACGATCGTTGACCTTTCCGAAAAAGGCTACGACATTATTGTCGGACACGGAAACGGCCCGCAGGTCGGCATGATCAACCTGGCGATGGAATTCTCGGCAAACAACGGCGGTAAAACTCCGTATATGCCGTTCCCGGAATGCGGAGCAATGTCCCAGGGTTATATCGGATATCATCTGCAGCAGGCAATTCAGCAGGAACTTCATGCAAGAGGCATCAACAAGGAATGCGCTACGGTTGTAACACAGGTGGTTGTTGATGAAAACGATCCGGGGTTCAAGAAACCTACAAAACCGGTCGGAAGCTTCTACAGCAAAGAAGATGCAGAACGTATCGCGGCGGAAAAGGGCTTCACATTTGTGGAAGACGCAGGCCGCGGATACAGACGCGTTGTTCCTTCCCCGATTCCGCAGAGAATCGTAGAACTGAACGTAGTTGAAAAACTGGTTCAGGCAGGCGTTATCGTTATTACCGTCGGCGGAGGCGGAATCCCGGTTGTTGAAACCGAAAAAGGCCTGAAGGGTGTTGCGGCGGTCATCGATAAGGACCGCGCGAGCTCCTTATTGGCATTGAACATGCATGCGGATATGCTGGTTATCCTGACCGCAGTTGACCGTGTTTGCATCAACTTCAACAAGCCGGATCAGAAAGAACTTGCGTCCATGACCCTCGAAGAGTGCGCGAAGTACGAAGCAGAAGGTCAGTTCGCACCGGGCAGCATGCTCCCGAAGGTTCAGTCCTGCGCGGAATTCGTCCGCAAGAACGAACATGGCGGAGAAGCTCTGATTACTTCCCTTTCCAGAGCGGCAGAAGCTTTGGAAGGCAAGACCGGAACCGTAATCAGAAAATAATATTTATAACTCGACATCACGGATCTCCTCTCCGCAATTTGGACGGAGAGGAGATGACCGCTTCCGAAGATTTGAAGTGCATACCAAATGACTGAAAAATTAAGGAGAAAGTAAAGTTACTATGAGTCAAAAGAAAAAAAGAAGTTTAGGCACATTCGGTATTCTGATTTGTGTATTGCTTCTGGTTGCTGCAGCTTCCTTATTAGTTGCAGGTAAACCGTACGTAGACGCTGACGGTGTTGAACAGGTCGTCAACGGTGCTACAATTCACGATGTATTAATGGCTCCGATTAACGGATTCCATGATGCGGGAGACGTTATCGGATTCGTATTCTGCTTAGGTGCTTTCTTGGCAATCGTCAATAAGACCGGTGCATTGGAAACCGGTATCCACGCGTTGGTTAAGAAACTCCACGGCAAAGAATTGGTTCTGATCCCGATCCTGATGTTCATCTTCTCGGTCGGCGGAACAACTTACGGTATGTGTGAAGAAACCGTCGGTTTCTACATTCTGTTAGCTTCCACAATGCTGGCTGCGGGTATGGACCCGATGGTCGGTGCGGCAGTTGTCCTGTTAGGCGCAGGCGTCGGTGTTTTAGGTTCTACCATTAACCCGTTCGCTACCGGTGCGGCAGTTGCCGGCGCGGCTTCCATGGGAGTGGATGTCAACATGGGTAAAGTTTATATCTTAGGCATCATCCTGTGGCTTGGTTCCTATGCAATCGCTACATTGTTCGTAATGAACTATGCGAAGAAAGTATTGCATAACAAGGGATCGATCCTGACCCAGGATCAGCTCAATGAATGCAAGGCTGCATACGGCGGAGCTGACGAACTCGATGACAACGTCAAGATGACCGGCAAACAGAAAGCTGTTTTATGGATCTTCGCGTTCACATTTGTCATCATGATCATGGGCTTCATTCCGTGGATGGATCTTCTCGGAGAAGACAAGGGCTTGGCAATCTTCGGATGGTCTGAGTTCTTAACCGGAAATCCGTTCGGCTGGTGGTGGTTCGATGACGCGGCTACATGGTTCGTTCTTATGGGCTTGCTCATCGGCGTAATCGGCATGGAAGACAAGAGCGAAATGTCCAAGACCGTTATCGCGGGTGTCGGTGACATGGTTTCCGTTAACCTGGTTATCGCATTGGCACGTGCTACTTCCGTATTAATGGCAACTACCGGTTTAGGCAACTGGCTGGTTGAAGCATCCGTAACCGCATTATCCAACTCGGGTATGTCGGCACCGGTATTCGGATTCTTGGATTATCTGTTACATTTAGGATTATCCTTCTTAGTTCCGTCTTCTTCGGGATTGGCTGGATTATCTTCCCCGATCGTTTCCCCGATTGTTGCGGGTATGAACTGGTCGGTTGAAACTTCGATTATGATCTTAGTCGCGGCAAACGGCTTAATCAACCTCTTCACTCCGACCTGCGGAGCAATCATGGGCGGTTTGGCATTGGCGCGTATCCCGTGGGCTACCTGGGTAAAATGGGCTTGGAAAGTCATCTTAGCTATCGGTATCTTCGCGGCAGTCGTCTTAGTAGGCGGCATGATCTTACTGTAAGATCCATCGAACCGTTTAGAATTATTCCCTGTGTGCCGGTTGTGTTTGATGCACAATCGGCACTTCTTGTTTTGTTATATAATGAATGAAGAGAAACTGTTATGAAGAAACATGCAATGCTGCAAAATGCGGAAACATCCATGACCGATCCGGTTTCGATCTGTTCTTTTGATTATGAGGCAATCGAAAAACCGACCCGCGCACTGATGCACCAGGCGTCACGTTTTTGGTATTTCAAAAAAGGACACGGCAAGATTTCCATCGATGAAGCGGAATATGAACTGAAGCCGAACACATTGGTCGCGGTAACACCGTGGAAAATCTCCGATGTCGTAGAGGTGGATGACACACTTCAGCTGATTGTCCTCGTATACGACTATCAATACATCAATTCCACCCTGCAGGGTTTGAATGTGCTGGAAGTAGACTGCGCGGAACTTCTGGCGAAGCTGGAAGTATCTCCGGTATGTTATCTGGATTCCATTCAGGCAGAGCGCATGGATATGCTGATGGATGATCTGAAACAGGAACTCGGTGTGGAATCGACATTGCGTTCTCCGGTTCATAAACCTCTCGGATTTCTTTATGTCACGAACAAACTGATTGAATTGATGGTGTTATATAACCGGTACGTGATGGCCGGCATGGGAGACCCCGGGGAGGATACTTCCAACCAGAAGTCCATCATGAGCTATATCTACGCGCATTCTTCCGAAAAACTGACCTTATCGAAACTCGCAGATGTGTTCTATATGTCGGAATCCACGATATCCAAGGAAATCAAGGATACGACCGGCGCGGGATTCAATAAGCTTCTTACAAGTATACGGATTGAAAAAGCGACGGATTACCTGTTATATACGGACATGAATCTGAATGAGATTGCGCATTCCATCGGATTCGTCGATGCGTCCCATCTGTCCAAACACTTTGTTACAAAAACAGGAATGACCCCTTTGACATACCGGAAGACATATGCCAAAGTGAAGCGTCAGTACGCCTTAACTTCCAAGGAAGCTGCGTATGCCATTGTGGATTATCTGCACAAAAACTACACGAATGAATATCTGGACGGGGAAGAAGTTGCCGGTACATACGGATTATCGGTTTCCGAAATGAACCGCTCGCTTCTGTATTATTGCGAAAAGAATTTCGATACGCTTTTGAACTACATCCGGACCAACAAGGCGTGTGAGCTTCTGACATCCACCGATCTGTCGATCCTGACCGTGGCGGTGGAAGTAGGATACCGCAACCTGAAAACCTTTAATTTGAATTTCTATAAGTTCCTTCAGATGACACCGTCGGAATTCAGGGACCGGGTCACCTTCCAGCGCCGGGACGGAAAAGAGGAACATATCCGAAGTAAGAGGAAACAGTAATGGATACCATAGAAGAAAAATGCATTGCACTCCGTCATCTTCTTCATGAAAATGCCGAATTGTCGGATCATGAAGAAAAGACAATTCAAATATTGAAATCTTTCCTGAAGGAAAATACTTCGATGGATGTGAAAGACTGCGGAAAGTGGCTGTACGCAAAATATTGCGGAAATCCGTCGGATGATGAATGGATTGGGCTGCGGGCGGACATGGACGCATTGCCGTCACAAAACGGGGAGGCAGCGCATCTTTGCGGACATGACGGTCATTCGGCAGCTCTGTGTTATACGGGAATGCTGCTGGAGAATTATAAAGTGCCGCATAATGTGATTCTGCTGTTCCAGCCCGCGGAGGAAATCGGAACGGGTGCGGAAGAATGCCTGCCTCTGTTTGAACAGGAAAACGTGAAGTAAATCTACGGATGCCATAATCTTCCGGGATATCCGTTCGGGAAAGTCTTTACGTCTATGGATACATTCGCATGTGCTTCCGTGGGAATTGAAATGTCCTTTACCGGGAAAATCACACATGCGTCGTGTCCGGAAAACGGAATCTCTCCGGCATCCCTGATGGGAAAACTTCTGGAAAAAATTGATGAGCTGAACGCAAAAGGCAAGTCAAAACTGTGCTTGATTACGGTGATCGGAGCCGATATGGGTTCGCATTCGTACGGAGTGGCCGCAGGTTACGGACAATTGCGGGTGACAGTGCGTGCGAAAACCGATGAGGATCTGGAAGAATCCGTGAAAGAACTTACGGGATTCGCAAGGGAGGAATCCGCCGCAGAAAAATTAGAATATGCGGAAAAATTCCTGGATCCGTTCCCGGCAACCGTGAATGATCCGGCATGCGCAAGGCATATTCTGAATTCGTGCCATGCGGAACTGTTGGAGAAGCCGATGCGCTGGAGCGAAGATTTCGGAACGTTCCTTCAGCATAAAAGGGGAGCGTTCTTCGGAATCGGTTCCGGGGAAGAGTGTCCGGGGCTTCATACGGAAAAATATGAATATCCGGATGAACTTCTGCGATTTACAGCGTTGGCATTTTTAGGTATAGTTACTTCGGACGAAGTGAGGTAAACGTATGCGTAAATTTATTACTGATGATTCATTCTGGGCTTTATTCCCGGATGCGGCAATCGGTGTCCTGGCCGTAAAAAATGTGGAGGAATCCGCAAAACTCGATGAAAAGCAGGCGGCGGAAATCAAGGAATTACTGGATTCCGCAAACAAAGGAGCTAAAAAATTTCTGACCAGCGAAACCATCTCCGAAAACAAGGTAGTGGATGTTTGGCGTAAAGCATATCAGAAATTCCCGACGAAAAAGGGCGCAAGATGCTCAATTGAAGCTCTTTTGAAGCGTGTATTACATGACAATCCGGTCGGCTCGATTGCGCCGACGGTAGATATCACCAATGCGATTTCTCTGAAGTATGCGTTCCCGATCGGTGCGGAAAATATGGCGGCATTTGACGGGGACATCCGTCTTGGAACCATGAAGGGCGGAGAACATTTCTTCCCGATCGGTTCGGACAAGGAAGAACCGCCTTTAGCGGGAGAACTCGCGTACTATGACAACAGCGGCGTCATCTGCCGGTGCTGGAACTGGCGTGACGGTATCCGTACGGAAGTAACCGACGATACGACAACCGAATTTATCGCCATGGAATGCGTGGAACCGGAACGCATTGAAGAACTTCGTGCGGCCATCGATGAACTCGCCGGCCTTTTGACCAAATATGTCGGCGCGAAAGTCATCAACAAGGATATCGTGACTGCGAAGAGGCCGGAAATGATGATCCAGTCGGATGAAGATCAGGAGGAATACGAAGCGGAAGCTTTGAAGAAAAAAGAAAAGAACCTGATCAAAACGACCCGGAATCCGCATCTGGATAACTATAAAGATGTTGTCCTGGATACAAAAATCCGTTCCTATGAAGACGGATGGTACACCTTTGAAGATACCGTGTTCTATGGAGAAAAAGGCGGCATGCCGTCCGATCGCGGAACGATTAACGGATTACCTGTAACGGAACTGAAGTGGGACGGGGATGTGCTTCTTCATAAGGTCGACGGAGAACTGCAGGATCCGGTCCACATGGAAGTAGACCTGTATACACGTGTATTGAATACGGCATTCCAGAGTGCGTCGCATTTGTTGGATGGTTACTATTTAAGCATCGGTGCGGATGTCGGAAGCATCGGCACCAATCCGGAAAACCAGTGGTATGACGTTATCTCCAAGGATCTTCCGGAAGATCATGCGGCGAAGGCCCAGAAGTATGTGAATGACGCGATTGCGGCAGATGTCGCGACAGAGATCACCTATGTCAAGGGTTCGGAATACCCGGATCCGCATTACGCGAATCTCGAAGAAGTGCGTCTGATCAAGTTCGGTGATTACAACCAACAGCCGTGCGGAACTCTTCATGTGAACCGTACATCGGAAATCGGAAGCTTCGTGATCCTGGATACCGAAAAGACTTCCCGCGGAGTCCGTCTGTACATTGCGTGCAACCATACTTGTGAAGAACGTTTAAAGGAATACCACGATCTCCTCAAGGAAACCGCGTCGGTCATGAACGCGAAAAAGAATGAGGCAGTCGCGGCGGCGAAACGCGTGACCGAATCCAACCGTGATCTCAAGAAACAATTGGAAGATGCCCACAAGAAACTGACTGCCTACAAGGCGGAAGAACTGGATGCGTCCGATGAAAAAGTTCTCGTGCTGGAACCGGAATACGAAGCTTCGTTAAGAGATCTCAGTATGACCTTATCCAACCGTGAAAAAGAAAAAGTATTACTGGTAAACGCGGGTGATAAGGTTGCGTTCGCACTGATCTCTCCGGCCGGCAAGGCAAGAGATTATCTGGCATCCCTGAAGGCATCCGTACCGGTCAACGGCGGAGGATCCCCGAAGACCGTCAGCGGCCGCACAACGGCTTCGTTGGATGATGTGATCGCAGCGCTGAAGAATTTATTCTAGAAAAAGAAAACAGAGAAGATTCAAATCCTCTCTGTTTTTTGGTGGCTAGAAGTGTCCGCCTTTTCCGCCGGTTGCCGGTTTCTTCGTACCCTGTTGGTTCGTTGTGGTGCGGGTCGTATTGGCTGCCGGTTTATTATTGGCGGCAGGTTTGATTGCCGGTTTTGGTAAGTTGGTTGGTTTTGGCATAGTCCGTATCTCCTTCGTTACTTTCAATGTAGAAGATTCCATCGACGTTTTCAATGGTCAACCGGCTAGTTTTCACTCAGTTTGGACAAATGATACGCGACTTTTGCGCCGGCTTTCGCATTGTTTAACGCAAGACGTACGTTTGCTTTGAAGGATGCGTCGCCGGTGAGTTCCTTGACCTTCGCCAATAAGAACGGTGTGGTGTCTTTTCCGTGGATGCCTTTTTCTTCGGCGGCCTTGAGGGCTTCCTCAATGATACCTTCCATGTATTCATTGTCCATGCCGTATTCTTCCGGAATCGGGTTGCCTACCAAGATGCCTCCCTTTAATCCGAGATCCCACTTGGTATGCGCGATCATCGCGATTTCTTCTTCGTTTTCTGCCTTGAAGTCTAACTTGTGACCGCTTCTGCGGCAATAGAACGCCGGGAAATCATCCGTACCGTTTCCGATGACCGGGACACCCATGGTTTCAAGATATTCCAGGGTTCTTCCGATATCGAGAATCTGTTTGGCGCCTGCGCATACAACCAATACCGGAGTATTCGCAAGTTCCTGTAAGTCCGCGGAAATATCCATCGTGACTTCACCGTGTCTGTGCACACCGCCGATTCCGCCGGTTGCGAAGACCTTGATGCCGGCCATTGCCGCAATCATCATCGTGGTGGCAACCGTGGTGGCACCGTTTTTCTTCTCTGCGACATAAACCGCGAAATCACGGCGGGAAACCTTACCGATATTTTCGGCACGGCATAATACTTCCAATTCTTCCGGCGTTAATCCGACTTTGATGCGTCCGCCGAGAATTGCGCAGGTTGCCGGAACTGCGCCTTCCGCGCGAACGATTTTTTCAACTCTTGCCGCAAAATCCAGGTTTTCCGGGTACGGCATGCCATGGCTTAAGATCGTGCTTTCCAAAGCGACGACCGGACGGTTTTCTTTGAGGGCTTCCTGAATCTCAGGAGTCACATCCATATACTTTTCAAATCCCATTTTCTTTCTCCGTTTCTTATTTCATTTTATCGCAATCGGTATGAATCCGATAGTTTCCGTTGCCGAGATCCTTCATGCTGGAAGAGAAGAATACCTTCATTGCCTTGACCAGAGATTCCGTGTCTTCTGTTCCGGCGGTCTCATACGGCGAGTGCATTGCCCATTGCGGTAAGCCGATATCTACACAGTTCACCGACACATGCGCCGTCGAAATGTTTCCGAGGGTGCTGCCTCCCGCAAGGTCTGAGCGGTTGACAAATTCCTGGAACGGAACCTTCGCAATTTCGCAGATTTTCTTGAAGAACGCGGCCGACACGGCATCGGTCGTATACTTCTGGTTGGCGTTATGTTTGATGACGATGCCCTTGTTGATGGCCGGATGGTTGGTCGGGTCAGACAGGTCTGCGTAATTCGGATGAACCGCGTGCGCATTATCTGCCGACACCATGAAGCTGTTCGCCAAATCTGCTTTATGACGGCTGGAAGACTTTCCGGATGATTCCGCGATGCGCTCCAGGATATCCTTCAGGAATTCGGAATCCGCGCCCTGTTTGGTGCCGGAACCGACTTCTTCATTGTCAAATACAGCATATACCGCACAGGAATCAGCCGGGGATGCCGCAAGGAAGCCTTTCAGGTTTCCGAATGCGCATTGCAAATCATCCAGATGCGGCGCGGACAGGAACTCATGATTCATTCCCCAGACAGACGGTGCCGTGCGCGGATACAGGAATAAATCGGATGCGAGGATCTTTTCTTTCGCAATACCGGTCTTTTCGGACAGATAGGTCATCCAGTCTTTTCCTTCACCGGCAAGTTTGATCACCGGTAACAGTTCCTTCTGGATGTTGTAGGCATGACCCTTGTTGGCGTCGCGGTTCATATGAATCGCAAGGTTCGGAATCATGCAGAGATCCTCATCGATTTTTACAAGTTTTGTGTCCATGTGATCACCGCAGTCCACCATCAGTCTGCCTGCGACGGATAACGGCCGGTCAAACCACGGCGCACATAACATGCCCCCGTATCCTTCGACATTCAAACGGGTGACTCCGGCACTGTCAGTTTCCGGATTCGGTTTCAGTTTGAAGGCAGGTGAGTCGCTGTGAGAGGCACCGATCATAAAGCCGGTGTAATTTTTTCCGGGATACCGGAATGCGATCACGGACGATCCGTTGCGTACCGTGAAGTATTTCCCGTTTTCCGCAAGATGCCATTCATCCGCTTCGCAAAGTTCGGTATATCCTTCGTTTTCGAGGACAGTGCGGATGTTGGAGACTGCGTGAAACGCGGTAGGACTTTCAGAAAGGAATTCTGCCAATTCCCGATTCAGTAATTCATTCATAGTTATTTCTCCGTATGAATGCATTATACACCATCCTTCCGTACCTGGATAATGGTATAATCAAACTGAAGAAAGAACGGGGAACTATCATGAAAGTATGTAATTTCGGATCGCTCAATTTTGATAAAGTTTACGCGATGGAACACTTTGTGGAGCCTAAGGAGACCATCTCTTCGATCGGTTACATGGAAAACTTCGGCGGGAAAGGCCTGAACCAGTCAATCGCACTCGCAAAGGCAGGCGAAGAAGTCTATCATGCGGGGAAGGTAGGCAAGGACGGACAGCCGTTTATTGATTATTTAGAGAAATACGGCGTGCATACCGACTATCTGAAGAAAGATGACAATACGGTGACCGGGCACGCGATCATTCAAACCTGCAAGGGTGAGAATTGTATTATCCTGTTCGGCGGGGCCAATCAGGAAATTGATGAAAAGCTGGCGGATGAAGTACTTTCGCATTTTGAAAAAGGAGATGTGCTGTTATTGCAGAATGAAATCTCCTCGATGGCATATATCATGAAAAAAGCGCACGAAACCGGCATGAAGATTGTGTTCAACACGGCGCCGATGGATGCCAAGGTATTCACTTATCCGCTGGAGCTGGTGGATCTTTTCATCGTCAACGAAGTGGAAGGACGCGGATTGGCAAAGGTAGACTCGAAACGTTACGAAGACATCATCGCGGGTCTTCAGAAGGCCTATCCGGATACCGAAATCGTCCTGACATGCGGAGGGGACGGTTCCTACTACATTCACGGAAAGGAAGTCGTGCATCAGGAAGCGTTCATGGTAGACGCGGTGGACACAACGGCGGCGGGAGATACCTTCACCGGATATTTCCTGGCGTGTCAGATGATGGAAATGAGCGTGCAGGATTCCTTGAAAGTCGCCTCGAAGGCTTCTTCCGTCACCGTACAGGGACACGGCGCAGCACAGAGTATTCCTGAATGGAAAGAGGTCGCCGGAGCGCTGATTCCGTAAACACATGTAAGCCCGTAAGGGCTTTTTCTATTGCCTTTTGACGAACGTCAGCTTGTAAATTATTATTATTATGAATAGAAGTAAGAGGGCTCATTATGGACAATGTAAAGAAAATACCGGTCATTCTGGACGGGGATCCGGGGCATGATGATGCGATTGCCTGGACGATCGCGAATGTCTCCGACCGCCTGGAAATCCGCGCCGTTACGACGGTGGGCGGAAACCAAACCGTTGAAAAAACAACCTATAACGCAAGACGCATTGCGGCTCTGTTGGGAATCACTGCGCCGGTTGCGAAAGGCAATCCGGGACCTTTGATGTCCAAACCGATGACAGCCGGAACATTCCACGGCGAAACGGGGCTGGACGGACCGAAACTGCCGGAACCGGACAGACCGTTATGTGAACTCGGAGCCGTTGAGCTGATGGCCAAGGTTCTGCGTGAAAGCGAAGACCCGGTGACAATTTTCTCAACCGGTGCTCAGACGAATGTGGCTGCGCTGCTGCTGGCACATCCGGAATTAAAAGAAAAGATCGGCTGTATCTCCATCATGGGCGGAGGTATTCAATACGGAAACTGGGTGCCTGCGGCTGAATTCAATATCCTGGTGGACCCGGAAGCCGCGAAGACTGTGTTTGATTCGGGCGTACCGGTTCAGATGTGCGGGCTCGATGTGACCGAGAAGGCGTTAGTCATGCCGGAAGATTTTGAACGGATCCGCCATGTGGGAAATGAAGTATCCCGCATCGTCGCGGAATGGCTGGACTTCTTTATGATCGTGCACAGAGAAATGGGTTATGAGGGTGCGCCGTTACATGATCCGAACGCAGTTTTATCGTACCTGTACCCGGAAATCTATGATATCCGGGAGATGCACGTAGATGTGGAGACTTCGGGCTTGTTCACTAGAGGATGCACGGTAGGTAATTACGGTATGATTCCGAACCGCGGTGTATTGGAGAAGAACAATGCCCGGGTCGTCATGAATGTCGACAGGGAAAAGTTTGTGGATCTGTTGGTGGAAGCGGTGAAGAAGTATGACGGCCGCGAGGTGAAGTTATGATGGATAAAATACCTGTATGGATCGATACCGATCCGGGAGTGGATGATGCGCTGGCCATTCTGGCGGCGCTGAAAGAAGAACGGCTGGAGATTGCCGGAATTTCCGCTGTCGCAGGAAATGCCGAATTGAAACATACTTACCGCAATGCCAGAAACATTTTGGCATTTGCGCACAGGGAAGATATCCCGGTTTATGCGGGGAGCGCGAAGCCTTTGTTCAGGGAATTGATTACCGCGCCGTCGGCGCACGGAAACGACGGGCTTTGCGGGGCGGTTCTTCCGGAAAGTACGGTTCCGCATACAGAAATGTGTGCGTTCGACGCGTTATACACATGTGCGAAGAAATATGCGGGAGAACTGCGCTTAGCTGCGGTAGGCCCGTTAACAAACATTGCGCTGGCATTTAAGAAATATCCGGACCTCCCGGGATTGCTGAAGGAAATCCTGATTATGGGAGGCGCTGCGGAGAAAGGAAATATTACTCCGTGTGCGGAATTCAATGTGTATGTTGATCCGCATGCGGCGGAAGCCGTGTTCCGGTGCGGGAAAATCGTGAAGATGTTCGGCCTGGATGTCACTACGAAGGCATATTTAACCGAAGAGGACTGCGCGGAATTATCGGAAGGGACAACCGGGTTTGCGCGGTTCTTCCGTGATTCGACGCAGAATATCATCCGCCTCAAGGAAACCATGAAGAATTATGAACTCTGTATGCACGACGCATGCCCGCTTGTATACTTGGTTCATCCGGAGTTCTTTGAGGGTGAAGAATGCACCGTGCATGTTGAAACGGAAGGAAGAATCACCTTGGGTAAGACAGTGACGGATTTGTGGTCGGATCAATCGTTCCATGAACCGCACAATGCGAAGGTGATGCTGGGGGTTGACCGGGAAAAGTTTACAGAGTATCTGAAACGGAAGTTTGCGGAATATTAAACGGAAGGCGGAATCTTATGAGACTGTTGCTGGCAGAAGACGAAAGGATGTTATCGGAAGCAATCACTGCGATTTTAACGCGCAGTAATTATTCGGTGGATGCGGTATACAACGGGGAAGATGCCTTGGATTATATCGAAACCGATCAGTATGACGCCGTGATTCTGGATGTTATGATGCCGAAAATGGACGGGATCACTGTGCTGAAAACCATCCGTGCCCAGGGCAGGGATGTGCCGGTGCTGATGCTGACATCAAAAAGTGAAATCAGCGATAAGATCGAGGGGCTGGACAGCGGTGCCGATGACTATCTGACGAAACCGTTTGATGCCCGCGAACTGGTCGCCCGGATCCGCGCCATTACCCGCAGGGCACCGGAAGTACAGAATAACGATCTGGAGTTCGGTGATATGAAACTCAACCGCACGGCATTTGAACTTGCCGGTCCGGCAGGCTCGGTGCGTCTTGCGAACAAGGAATACCAGATGCTGGAAATGTTTATGAGGAATCCAGGACAGGTGATTTCCGCGGAACGTTTCATGGAAAAAATCTGGGGATATGACAGTGAAGCGGAAATCAATGTTGTCTGGGTGAATATTTCCGGACTTCGCAAGAAGATTTCCCAGGTCGGCGCGCATAATGAAATCAAGGCAATCCGCGGTGCGGGATACCTTCTGGAGAAGAGCGTATGATCAGGGAACTGCGAAAGAAATTTATCCGCACAGCCATGGCGGCTGTTGTGGTCGTGATGCTGCTGATCGTCGCTGCGCTGAATGTTGTCAGCTACGTGAATATGAAACAGGAGACTTCCAGAGTCATGGAGCTCTTAAAGGCGAACGAAGGAGAGTTCCCGGACGATTGGGATGACTTTTATGACGGGGATAATCCGGGTATGAATCCCGGCATGAATCCCGCGGGTCATCCGGAAGGCCCGGGACGTGAATGGGGAGATTTGTCTCCGGAAACACCGTTTCAGACGCGGTTCTTTTCCGTGTGGTTCGACGATGACGGAAGCGTAGAAACAAAATTAAACCGTATTGCGGCGATTAACTATGAGGAAGCGGTCGCCATGGCTGAAGAATTAAAAAATAAAGGACGCGCATCAGGGTATGTGAAGGACTATCAGTTTGAAGCTGTGTATGATGATGACAAGGTAGGATACATTTTTGTTGACCGCAGGATCGAACTGAATTCTTTCCGCACATTCCTCCGTAACAGTCTGATTGTGGCGGCTGCGGCAATCATCGGAGTCTATTTCCTGATCGTATTGTTCTCGAAGAAGACCTTGAAACCGGTGGAGGAAAGCTACTCAAAACAGAAACAGTTCATCACCAACGCGGGGCATGAACTGAAAACGCCTTTGGCTGTGATCCGGTCCTGCGCGGATGTGCTGGAGATGGAAACCGGCGAAAACAAGTGGATCGGCGGAATCCGTGATCAGGTGACAAGACTGAGCGGACTCACCAATGATCTGGTCGCGTTATCCAGAATGGATGAGGAAAACTACAGCGCGAAAAAGACGGAAACAAATCTTTCCGAAATGGCGAAGGAAGTCTACGGGCCGTTTGTGTTATCGGCGGAAGCGAAAAACCTTTCCGCGGAACTGGAAATCGAACCGGATATCCGCAAGGAAGTCAACCCGGACGCAATCCGGCAATTAATGTCCATTTTGGGAGATAACGCCGTGAAGTATACTTCGGCATACGGAACAATTCATCTGGGATTGAAGCGCCGCGGACACAGGGTCATGATTTACAGTGAGAATCCGGCAGACGGTTTCACGCCCGGGGATCAGGATATCCTGTTTGACCGGTTCTACCGCAAAGACGGTTCACGTTCTTCCGAAACCGGAGGATACGGAATCGGGTTATCCATGGCCAGATCCATCGCAGAGAGTCACGGAGGATCCATCAAGGCCTCCAGCGACGGGAAGAATCTTCGCATTGAAGCAATCATCTAGCAGGAGGATATATGAGTATTGAGGTAACGGTCCGTCAAAGAGGGTTCTTTCACAAGACGCCTCTTGAATTGGAAGATTTAACCGGAAACAACCTGAAATACGGAATCATGGATTTCGGGTACCGGCTGATTCCGGAAGACACAAGGGGCGGAGTATTGGTGGTATACGATCCGGAACATATCGGGCGCGGTGCGGAAGCGATGTTCGAAGAAGGCATGAAAGACCGGATCACTCTGCGTCTTACGGAATTCGGAACGACGGTCTACGACGTGAATCTCTTTTATGAGATGATTGAACGGATCTGTCATAAATGGGATACCGAAGAATTCGAACAGGGCGGCAGAAAGTATACCCTGTACGATATCGAAAAACTGAAGGAAGAAAACCGGGAATTCTGTATGGGATATTTCCGTGACGCAGGGCGGCTGTCCGGTTCGGATGTTCTGACGGTTACGGCGGTGATGATGCCGCTGCGGATCCCGGCGGAAACATTGGAGAAATTCGGAAAAGAAAACGATGAAGAGGGATACGCAAAGTATCTTCATGATCTTCAGTCGGTTGATGCGTACTATGCGCTTCCGGCTCTGTATCAAAGCCGGCAGACCGGGGAAATCTTCGGGCTGTACGCGATTTCGGCTGGCGCGGATTCCATTATTTCCCGCAAACCCGAACTTCCGTTATCTTCGCCGGTGGGGATGGATCAGGTAAAATTCTTTGCGGTATCGTTCTATGTGTTCAGCGAAAAAACAGTTGCCGGAACCATCCGTTATGAAGATTTTGCGAAAGAAGTTCTTACCCCGGAATTAAAGGCCTTTGACGATGAACATGTGATCCTTCCGGGATTACCGGAGGAAAGAATCCGGGAAATCGTTGAAAAATACCCGGGAATCCGGCTGCCGGAAAACTGAGAAACCAAGCGGTTCTGCGGAACCGTTTTTTTGTTGCCGGGAAAGACGGGCGAAACAGTTGACACAGGAAGTCTTCACGAGTAAACTGAAAACGGTTTTCAATTTATGGAGTTCTTATGAATCACAAATCACAGTATCAGACCAAACAGGGTAATTCATTGCTGGAATATCTCGGGAAAGCTCCGGGAAGGCATTTTACCGTGCAGGAAATCTGCGCCTATTTTAAAAATCAGGATGTACCGATCGGTATGACGACTGTCTACAGGCAGCTGGATAAATTAGTGCGCGAAGGAACCGTAAAGAAATGTGTGGTGGACAGGAATTCCCCGGCGTGCTACGTGTACACGGAAGACACCCAGCCGGAAGTCCTTGAAGGGACGGTTCACTGCCTTTGCGACCGGTGCGGGAAACTGATTCACCTGCATTGTTCCGAACTTGCAGGCCTGAAAGAACATCTCAGCGAACATCACGGTTTTGAATTGAATATCACCAAGACGGTATTTTACGGAATCTGCGAGGAATGCCGCGCAAAGGAGGCGGGTTATGAAACGTCTTTATAAAATTTTGATCTGCGTATCGGCACTGTCGGTCTTTTTGACCGGATGCGGAAAGAATGCCGGAAGCGAGGATTCCTCTTCGAAACTGAAAATTTCCGTAACGGTTTTTCCGGAATACGATTGGATCAAAGAAATCATGGGGGACCGTTTCAAGGAGGCAGATGTGATCCTTCTGCTGGATAACGGAACCGATCTTCATAACTATCAGCCTACGGCGCAGGATATCGTGGATATTCATTCGTCGGATTTGTTCGTGTATGTCGGCGGAGAATCGGATAAATGGGTGGAAGATGTATTGCGTACGGTGAAGAATGACGGACCGGAAACAGTGAACCTGATGGAAGTGCTGAAGGACCGCGTCCTGGAAGAGGAAGAAGCCGAAGGCATGCAGGAAGAAGAACACAGTCATGAGGAAGAAGAAACCGGATATGATGAACATGTGTGGCTGTCCTTGCGAAATACGGAATTATTGGTGAGCGCCCTGGCGGATCAGCTGTCGGTGCTGGATCCTGAAGGAGAAAGTGTCTACCGTGCCAATGCAGAGGCTTACAAAAAGAAGCTTGAAGAACTGGATGCGCAGTATCAGGCGGCGGTATCTTCCGGAAATAAGGACACATTATTGTTCGCGGACCGTTTCCCGTTCCGTTATATGACCGAAGATTACGGGTTAAACTACTACGCGGCATTTGCGGGATGTTCGGCGGAATCGGAGGCAAGTTTTGAAACCGTCTTATTCCTCGCAAAGAAAACAGATGAATTGGAACTGCGTTCGATTTGTACGATTGAAAGCTCGGACGGTTCGATTGCGCGGACGGTCCGGGATACCACCGCAGGAAAGGATCAGAAGATTTTGGTGTTTGATTCACTGCAGTCCTGCGGGAAAAAGGACGCAGAAAACGGCGTGACATATTATGATGTCATGCGTAAAAATCTTGAAGTACTCATAGAAGCATTGGACTAGGAGGTCATACATGGCTCTTCTGAAAGTAAGTAATTTATGTTTGGGATATGAAAACCGGAAGGTTGTCGAAAACCTGAATTTTGAAGTACTTCCGGGGGATTATCTCTGCATTGTCGGAGAAAACGGGTCCGGGAAAACCACCTTGATCAAAACCCTGTTGGGAATCAAGAAACCGATCAGCGGGGAAATTGTGCGCGGGGACGGCTTGAAGGCCAATGAAATCGGTTATCTTCCTCAGCAGACTTCAATTCAGAAAGATTTCCCGGCATCGGTTCATGAAGTGGTATTGTCCGGATGCCAGGGTCATTTGGGAAAGCGGGCATTCTACGGAAAAGAAGAAATAGAACTTGTGAAAAAGAATCTTCAGCGCATGGGGATCGAAAATCTGGAGAACCGCTGTTACGCGGAATTATCCGGAGGCCAGCAGCAGCGTGTTCTGTTGGCCAGGGCATTATGCGCGGCAGAGAAGATGTTGCTGCTGGATGAACCGGTTGCAGGTCTTGATCCGAAAGCGACGGCGGAAATGTACAGTCAGATCCGGGACTTAAACAAATCCGGGACCACGATCATGATGGTTTCACATGATCTGGAAGCTGCGTTAATGTACGCAACCCACATTCTTCATATCGGGAAGCATCTGTTCTTCGGAACCAGGGAAGAATATCTGGAACACCTGGCGAAAGACGCGAAAGAAGGAGGCGCAAAGATCTGATGGATAAATTGATCATGTATCTTCAATACCCCTTTGTGCGCAATGCCTTGATCGTAGGTGTGCTGATTGCGCTTTGTTCGTCTTTGTTCGGCTCAACGCTGGTGCTGAAGCGGTTTTCATTTATCGGTGACGGATTGTCCCATGTGGCATTCGGTGCCTTGGCGATTGCCAGCATCCTGAAACTCACCAACAATATGATCCTGATTCTGCCGGTGACGGTATTGGCGGCTGTGCTGTTATTGAAAACCGGACAGAATACACGCATCAAGGGCGATGCGGCAATTGCGATGGTTTCCGTCGGAGCCTTAGCTTTCGGTTATCTGTTGATGAATCTTTTCTCGAAGTCCGCGAACATTTCGGGCGATGTCTGTACGACGCTGTTCGGCTCTACGTCAATCTTGACTCTTTCGGATGCGGATGTGTGGATCAGCATCATCCTGTCGGTTGTAGTGATTGCGTTGTTTGTTTACTTCTATAACCGGATTTTTGCGGTGACCTTCGACGAAGATTTTTCGGTATCCGCCGGTATCAACGCGGAACGGTATAATCTGATGATTGCGGTTGTCATTGCGGTGATTATTGTGCTGGCGATGAATCTGGTCGGATCGCTTCTGATTTCGGCTCTGGTGATTTTCCCGGCGCTTTCCGCGATGCGCATCTACCGCAGTTTCCTGAAGGTGACGGTTTGTTCGGCAATTCTGTCTGTGGTTTCGACATTGGCCGGCATGATTGCGTCGATTCTGTATTCTACGCCGGTAGGTTCGACAGTTGTTGCCGCAGATGTTATAGTATTTGGTGTATGCTGGTTGATCGGCATACTGAAAGGAAGAAAGAACGCATGAGAACAATCAAAGTACTTGTATTGGCATTACTGGTCATGATTTTGTTTGCGGCGAGCTGCAAGAAACAGTCTTCTTCCGCTTCTGTCAACTACAATCAGTCCACATCCGTACAGGATGTCTTGGATCAGGGAACTTCCGGGGAAAAGGATCCTTCCAGCTATATTACAATTACCGAACCGAGTGACGGTTTGGATCATTCCAACGACAATACAGAGGTGACGGAGTCGGATGTAGATATCGATTTAACAGCGATGTCTTCCACCATGGTATATGCGGAAGTCTACAACATGGTCACCAATCCCGAGAAATATGTCGGAAAGACCGTGCGCATGGAAGGATTGTTTACGGTTTCGCATGATGACACAAGAGATATCGACCGGTATGCATGCGTGGTCATGGATGCGACGGCGTGCTGCGCGCAGGGTATTGAATTCTACTTAAAAGTTCCGGCGGACGAATATCCGGGGGAATGGGAAAATGTCGTTGTAGTAGGAACCTTCGATTTTGAAGATCAGGGTGTTTGGAGATACTGCAAGCTGATCAACGCGGATATGTCGTTTTAACCGGAAAAATCTCTGACTGACAGATATATCAAAATGCGGAATTTGGAAATTCCGCATTTTCTTTATTACCGGGATAATCCTCTGTGCTCGTAGACCGGATAGGAGTTCAGTGATTTCTCCAGTGACCTGAATTCTTCATCAGTTAATTCAACAAGCGAGGAGTTAAGATTCTCAATGATCCGCTGTTTGTTTTTGGAGCCGGGGATCGGGACAACATTCGGGTATTTATGCAGCATCCATGCCAGGGATATCTGGGCAGGTGTTGCGGTTTTTTCTTCCGCGAACTTTTTTAGCATTTCTACGATCGGCATGTTTCCTTCAATGTTTCTGCGGGATAACTGGGGAACCCAGTTGCGTACGTCATCGTAGGATTCAAACTGTGTGTCCGGTGTGATCTTCCCTGACAACAGGCCTGATGCGATAGGGGAGAACGGCACGAAACCGATGTTGTGCTCCAGACAATAAGGTATCACTCCTTTCTCTGCGTCGCGCTCCACCATGGAGTAGATATTCTGCACGGCGGACAGCGGCGTGATCTCATGGGCTCTTTGAATCGTGCTTACGTCAACCTGGGATAATCCCCAACCGCGGATCAGTCCTTCATCAATCAGCTGACCCATGGCTTTTGCGACCTTTTCAAGGCTCACACCGCTTACTCTGTGCAGGTAATATAAATCAACGTAATCAGTTCTAAGACGCTCCAAAGAGCCTGTAAGGTGCCTTTTTACGGCTTTATACACGGATCCTTCGCGCATGACATCAAATCCGTCAACAAACAGCTTTGTCGCAATCACAACGTTTTCCCGTACATCTTCCAGGGCTTTTCCGACAATGCGTTCATTATGCCCTATGCCGGATAAACCGGGGCTGTAAACCTCCGCGGTATCAAAGAAGGTGCAGCCATGAGCGTAAGCGTTTCTAATGGCGGAGATGCTGTAATCTTCGTCAGGAATCTGACCGTACCCGTGCGAGAAGGCCATACATCCCATGCCGACTTCGGATACTTCAATATTTCGTAAATATCTTGCTTTCATAATTGATTCAATACGTTGAGAACCGTTCGTCTTTTTCTAAAGCACGAAGACGGTTCATTTCTTCTTCTGTTAATTCGAAATCGAAAATGGAGAAATTTTCCAGAATGTGATCTTCATCGGAAGAGCCGGGAATGGCGATATTGCCGGACATGTGGGTGAATGTCTTATCCGGCGAAGTCAGTCCGCGCATCTTTTCGATATCTTTATCGATCATGGCCTGCTGCATTTCTTCAAATGCGGCGAGGACATCTTTTCCCTCGGGGGTCATGGTTCAGATGTTTTTTCTTACCCAATTGACGATAACGGATTCGGATTTTTTGACATCCGCGCCGTGGACAGCGAGACCCGGGGCAAATTTTGCACCTTTGAGGATGTTCTTAAGATCTCTTTCGCAATGACCGAGTCCGCTTCCTTCATGGGTCATCAGGGGCAGTACAGTCTTTCCGGTGAAGTCGAGACCTTCGATTGCGGAGAAGACAGCCATCGGGTAGGTTCCCCACCAGCACGGTCCGGCGATAAAGATGTTGTCGTATTCGCTGATGTCATCCAAATGTTTTTTTAATTCCGGGCGTGCTGCGCTGTCGAGCTCCTTTTGGGCTTCACGGATGCAGTCCATGTAATTTGCTGCGTACTGTTTGACGGTTTCGATTTTGAATACGTCGGCGTTTGCCGCGTCACGGATGAATTCCGCGATATATTCGGTATTTCCTTTTGCCAGGTTTGTAACTTTTCCGTTGACATAATTTTCTCCGGAACGGGAATAGTAGATAACTAAGTTTTTCATGATGATTACCTCTCTTTACGATTTCATTATAGAAAAGGTGTACAGAAGAATCTAATTGAACTATCATATTATTAATAAAATAAATTTATAAGCACGGAGTGCGTATGAATACGAAATACTTTGATTCGATACTGGAACTCGCGAAGACCAAGAACTTCAACCGGGCCGCGGAGAACCTGTATATCACCCAGCCGGCTCTCACATATCAGATCAATTCGGCGGAAGAAGAAATCGGTTTCCGCATCTTTGACCGTTCGGGGAAAGGCGCGAGCCTGACACCGGCCGGCGAACAGTTTGTCGCAGCGCTCCGTGAGATCAATACAGAATGGAAACGCTCCGTTGAACAGGGACAAAACTTTTCGGTGAAATACCGGGACAACATCCGTATTGCAATGTCGACCCGCGCGGATATTGTGTATCTTCCGGAGATTATGAATCTCTATGAAAAAGAGGAACCCTCTGTATCGGTGACTCCGTATTTTGACTATTACCATTCGATTGATTCGTTTCTGCGCGGGGAACAGGATATTGTGTTTGCGATCAGGGATGCGGTCCGCCAGATTCCGGATGTAACCATGCATCCGTTCTTTGACAGTCATATTTATCTTGTTTGCCGGAAAGATGATGTTCTGGCAAAAAAAGAAAAGATTACGGAAAAAGACCTGGAGGGAAGAACCTTATTGGTCGGAGGCGGCTCCCCGGGACCTTTGCGTGCAGTCCAGCAGAGAATTATCCGCAATGGCAGGATTTCGTACTTCAACAGTCAGGACCATGATACCTCGATTACCTTTGTGGCTTCGGGAAAAGCTATAGTGCTGGCGCCGGGGTTCCTGAATGATCATAATCCGGAGTTCCGCTGGATTCCGTATGACTGCCGGGAGGTGATTCCGTGCGTGTTATGTACGCACAGTTCGGATGCGCGAGGTCCGGTCCGCCATTTCGTCCGCACGATCTTGGACTACTACAAAGACAAAAAGAATTTATAAAAAAGACCGGTTAATCCAGCCGGTCTTCCATGACGGTTTCCAAGGGCTCTAACCCGTTTTCCGAATAGAAACGGAAGGCTTCCGTGTTCGCGTTCCACACATTCAGCGTGATCCGGTCAAAGCCTTCTTTTTTTGCGTAATCGCGCACATAGGCGTATAAGGCAGTGCCGATCTTTTTTCCGCGGCATGATTCATCAACACAAAGATCATCGATAAACAGAGTCTTAGTTTTCCGTAAATGCGGACGGTTTGAAGGACTTAGAATGATACAGAAGGCATAAGCGTTGACGTTGTCCTTTTCGTCGGTATGAACGAATACCGGAGTTTTCGGATCATCCAGGATCGCTTCGACTTCTTGGGAAGAATACTTCGGCATTCCGTGCACAAAGACATCGGGACGCAGGGATTCATGAACCTGCAGGACCTGGTTCAGAAGATCCATAATGCGCGGGATATCATCATATTTTGCGGCTCGTATCGGCATGTTTGCACCTCCGGAATATTTTTTTTAAACTTTTTAAGAAATTTTAAGTTCGTTTTAGGTTCGCTTTTTATTATATAGCCAGATCAAGGAGGCAGCAAACATGAGTGAAATGATGTTTCAGGATACATTCGAACGTTATGAAATCAAATACTTGGTCGATAAGGAACTCAAAGAAGTTCTGTTGGAAGAAATGAAAGATAAGATCGTCAAAGATGCATTCTTCAAAAGCACGATCCGTAATATCTATTACGATACCAAAGATTACCGTCTCGCAAGATTGTCTCTGGAAAAACCGGACTACAAGGAAAAACTGAGACTCCGCAGCTATCACAGAGCAAACGCCCAAGACGAAGTGTTCTTAGAGATGAAAAAGAAGTACAACGGCGTCGTCTACAAGCGCCGCATCGTTATCCCGCTGGGACAGGCGGAAGGATACTTCAATCATCTCTGTGATCTTCCGGATGATCAGATTTCCAAGGAAATCAAATATCTCTGTGAATACTACAGAACGATGCGTCCGGCGGTATATCTGAGTTACGACCGTGAGGCATATTACTGGAAGGAAGATCCGAGCTTACGGATCACCTTCGATGAAAACGCGATGTGGAGAAGCGACAGGATGAGCCTGAAGGAAGAACCGGGAGGAAGACAGATCCTGGATGACGGAAAGGTCATCCTGGAAATCAAGAGCCGCGGGAACTATCCGTTATGGCTTACCGGCATCTTGACGAAACATCACCTATATCAGACATCACTCTCCAAATACGGAGCGGCATATCAAACGATTTTCAATGAAACAAAGAAAGAAATGAGGGAAAACACATGCTTAGTACAATCTTCACTGCCAATCTCGGCACGTTCACATTACAGGGCTTCCTTATCTGTGTAGGAAGCGCAATCGTATTAGGAATCCTGTTAGGATTCGTATATATGCTCAATGAGTCTTATTCCAAGACATTCGTAAAAACACTGGCGATGATCCCGGCAATGGTCGCGGTAGTCATCATGTTGGTAAACGGAAGCTTAGGCGCATCGGTCGCCGTAGCGGGAGCCTTCTCCTTAGTGAGATTCCGCAGCGCTCCGGGAACCGCCAAGGAAATCGGTTGGATCTTCTTATCCATGGCTGCAGGTATTGCGTGCGGCATGGGATACCCGGCATTCGCAGCGTTATTCGTACTGCTGATGTGCTTGGTGGATATTCTTCTTACCAAGACAGGCTATGTCAACCAGAAAAATGTTAACTTAAAGAAGACTCTTCTGATCACCGTTCCGGAAGATCTCGAATACGAAACGATGTTCGAAGACCTGATGAAGAAATATACAACGGAATGGGAAATGCTCAAGGTCAAGACAAGCAACTTAGGCAGTCTGAACCGGCTGACATATAACCTGACGTTAAGAAAAGCGGGAACCGAAAAAGCCTTCATGGATGAACTTCGCACCCGCAACGGAAACCTGGAAATTGCGTTATTGTCCCAGGCAGTTCCGGTAAATGAACTCTAATAACGGATTATAAAGAAAGAAGGTGTCATGATGACAAAGAATACATACAGAAAATGGATCGTACTCCCGTTGGCGGGAATGATCTTCTTCGCAGGATGCGCTGCACAAACAGAAGGGACCGCGCAGGATTCCCAAGTCAAAACCGAAACAACCGTAACGGATAACACAGCCCAAACCGTTGCCGACAATACATCCGAAACTACTGAAGGCACAACGCTGGTATACAACGAGGAGATGTTCACGGAGCGTGATTTCGAAACATCCTACAGCGATTATGTAAAGGTAGAACTCAAGGATAACGCTACGGCGGCTGCAGAGGGTGTTACCGTAAACGGAAATGTAATCACGATTTCCGCGGCCGGTACATATTACTTGACCGGATCGCTCAGCAACGGACAGATTGTTGTCAATGCCGCAGATACCGACAAAGTACAGCTGGTGCTGGACGGAGTTACCGTAAATTGTGAAGGAAGCGCAGCGCTCTATGTGTTAAGCGCAGACAAGGTGTTTGTCACCACCGTCAAGGGAACCGTAAGCAAGTTCTCCTCGACCGGGGAATATGTTGATACGGACGGAAACG
>CACYEP010000157.1 GCA_902773425.1 uncultured Erysipelotrichaceae bacterium
AGGCTTCGTGGATTCCATTACCGTGGACGGGCATTATGCCGAGTTTATCGGTAAAGAGATCGTCTTTTACCGTAAGGGCGAAGACGGATGCATGGTAACAGTGAAGCATGAAAAGGTATAAACCCTGGTACGACAAAAAGAAAAAATGCTGGCGGGTCGATTTTCCGGACCGCGACTCGGAAGAAGGCGATCTTCTGTACGTTGCCTCCGAGTTTGCCCGGACCGGTCTCTATTTCCCGTACAATGATTCTCAAACGAAAGACCGGGACTATGACGGTCACGCGCATTACTTTGAAGGCGTACTGAAAGCCTTGCTGGATGATCCGAAAGAATTTACCATCAAAGGGCTTGAAGAGTGTTATTCCGCCCAGGAACAGGAAATGCTGGCGGCCGTTCAAGAAAGGCTTCGGCAAATGCAGGAAGAAAAGAAGTAGGGAGATTATGAAAGAGTTTTTTGCAGAAAACGGAATCTGGATCATCGGGGTAATCTGCGTAATTGTCTTTGTGATTCGTGTGGTTCTCACGTTAAAAAAGGCCAAAAAGATAGACCGGGAAGGGCTTGAGACGGATGCCGTGGTCTCGAAAATCGTGGAAACATATGATCCGGAGAATCATTCATCCTCGTATACGACCTATGTGAAATACATGGACCGGGACGGCAATACGCTGGAAAGCCCGATGACGCTCACAAACTGTCCGGAGCACTCGGAAGGTGATGAAGTCCGGATCAAATACATTCCCGGAGACAAGAAGCTTGTTCGTGAAGTTAAGCAGTGAGAGGCTCGGACGAAAGACTGAATAGTGTACCATGATAGAAGGAGAAAGGCCCCTGATATATGAAAAACCAATATGTTGGTGATATTGGAGATTATGGAAAATATAGTTTGCTGCGCTTTCTCGCACAGCAGGGGATTAGAATTGGCGTAAACTGGTATCTGACAGAAAATGACCGATCTGAAGATGGGAAGTTCATCAAGTATTTAGAAAATGACTCTGAAAAGATCTATGATCAGGATGTATTCTGGGCACTGAAAAAGATTGTCGATGAGCACGATAAAGATCATAGAAAAGTGAGGATGATACAGGATATTGAGCTTATTCCCAAAACAGTTTTTTTCGATGAACCGCTGGATGAGACTCAGAAAAGTCCCATGGAGAGGGCCTGGAAACGGCGGATATGGTTTGAAGACAGTCAGGCGGCTCTCGCAGAGGCTGAATTAATATTCGCTGATCCTGACAACGGAATCAGTTATACAAAGACTTCCCGGAAAAAGGGAAGTGAAAAGTATATTCTTCCGGAAGAAGCAGCCCAATATTACTATAGCGGGAAAGACGTTGTTTACTACTGCCATAAAGGGAGAAGAAGCTCAGATAAATGGAATTTGGCGAAAGCAAAAATCATAGAATACATTTGCGATGCGCGTCTTTTGGCATTAACTTTCCACCGCGGTACACAGCGGTCCTATATCTTTGTAGTGCATCCTGAACGAATAGAAATGTATGAATCGTTGCTGCAAGGATTTTTATCAACATCTTGGGGTAAATCAGAAGTATTTACTAATGAGACGGTTAAGCAGTATAAAACTGACAAAACAGAACCGGATTTGTGCCGGAGATGGGCCATGATTGATTCTTTCCAGAAGGCGTTTCCAACGAAACAGGAGAAGGAAACGGCTCTCACAAGAATGACCAATGAGCAGATTGACAAATTGATTGAGGCCAGCATGATTGTTCAGGGAAAGATATTCTGTGCATCTTTCAAGGGAACGGGATTTGCTGCTCCAACAATAGGAACTCTGCATCCCAAAGGTGCAACACTCATTTACAATGATGACGGAACAGTCACAGTAGTTTCACCATCAGATTTAGAAGAACGAAGCGGCAATAATAGCCAATGAGCGATAATATGGGCATGAGATTACAAACAGGTGCCGACGAGCTATTGAAAAATAACGGCAAAGAAGAATGGAATAGAATTTTTTCGAAAGATGGCAAGATTCTGTATGAAGGCACCACTTATAAAAACAAGCCATGTGGAGTGGGAGTGACGTATTTTGAGAATGGAAAGAAGTACCAAGAGGGTTCATTTGGGATTAAAGGATTACTGTCTGGAAAAGAATACTATCCGAACGGTAAGTTAAGATTTGAGGGCGAATTCAAACTGAACAAAGCTTATGGGCCTAATTCGCCTAAAAACGGGTCATTCTATGATTTATCGGGGAGTCTTGTATATCAAGGCGAGTTTATCGCACGTTATGGTAGTGTCGGGTATCCGTCAATAATAATTCCTAAAGAATATGGGTCGATCCAGCAAAAAGAGCATCCGAAAGACCTGCACTATCTGATGTGGGATGATTGAAAAACAATAATAAAAAGGCAGTTATCACAGATCTAAACCTGAATGAAAAGGCTTAAGCAAAGGCGAATTCCAGAGTGTCTGCCAAGCCGTCGGCGGGCTGGATGCTATGATCGATTCGGACTGTAAAGACAGGGATCTGTTAGCGCTGATCAAGTATATTGCAGCGGAGGACAAGCTGGAAAAGATTCTGGAGAATCAGATCGTACTGAAGCAGCCAATCGTCCGCAACGGAAAGCAGGCGACGGTCGGATACCGGCCGGAAGTCTGGAAAGAGTGGAAATAAAATAAACGTTGTTATCACAGCAGGTCCCGGCCGTCAAAGTCGAGGCCTGCTTTTTTTGCCTGCTCATGCTGATGCTCGCGGGGAATATCGTAGACCCGGTCTCCTTTGCGTAGTCTGGCGCCGGTCTGATGAAAATGGAACGGGACACCAACCTCGACACACTGCATATGCGTGTCCATCACCCAGGCGTAGTCGCAGATACGGGCGTCCGGGCCGGATTCGCCGCCGCAGGAAACTTC
>CACYEP010000158.1 GCA_902773425.1 uncultured Erysipelotrichaceae bacterium
ATCTGACTGTATGCCTACAGAGCAGAAAGGTCAGGAACATCTGGTGATCCTGACCTCTTTATCTTATCCTTTGAAGTTTTGTCACTTCTACTATGACCAGGTACAGATCTTCCTGATTTCATAATAGAAAAATACAGACCTTCCGGTCTGTATCGGTATCATCGGTTATTTGCCGAACAGGCTGCCCATATCTTCGAAAATGTTCTCTTCTTTGGCGCCTGCGCTGACGGAGATTTCAGATGCCGCGGTTTTCCAGAACCCGCACACATCATTGATGAAATCAATTTTTAATGATTCGAAAGTACTGCCCTTTCCGTCCGGATTCAAGCCTTCCTTTTTCAACTCATAATCTTTGACGAATTCCATCATCCGGGACTCCAAATAGTGCCGGTTCCTTAAGTGACGGAACCATATTTCGCGATACTGTCTGATTTTAATATATTTATTTACCAAATACGCAAATATCAGCGGTACCAGAATTACGGTATAAAGATAAATATCATTCCATTCACTGTCATTAAGAATCCATTCTTTTCTAGTGATCAAAAAGAGGACCAAGAACGGAATACACAGGACAATGAACAGGACCAGCAGCTTATAAAAGTAATAGGTGAGCTTATTCGAAGACTCCTTGTATTGTTCATATTCGTAGGATTGAACAAACAATTTGAAAAACTTACGGAAAAACGTCTCTTTCTCTCCGGCCTCCGGATCCTTTTCCCCGTCTTTCCAATCTTTCACAAAGCTGTCAAACAGTTCTCCTTTGACGGATTCTTTCTTCTTGAGCCGGAAACACCCGGCAATCAGCGCAATAACCAGGATTACGAATACCGGAACGGCTAAATTTACCGCAAAAATCTTATTGTTCATTGAATTACCTCTTGTTGTTTCCTGTTTTGTTCAGCGCATCGTATGTTTCCGAAATCCATTCGCCATAATGATCATACGGTGTCTGCGCCAACCAATTCAATAGTTTATTCAAAGATTCCCTGTCTTCTTCAGCACTCTTGGAACCGTATTGTTCCGGGTCGCGGTTCACGGTTACAACATGATGACCGTCTTCATGAAATTCGATTTGATAGATACAATATCCGGTCCAGCTGCGGTGTGCCCAAAGCGTGGATCCTTCCATGTACCAAAACCATTTGTCTTCCATGGCCTGCGGGATATTGCCACGCCGCAAAGCTTCCATTTCTTGTTTGCTGAAAGAACGCTCCAGTATGAAAGTCTCATGAAACTTTGGCATGGGTTCTGTTTTCCAGTCATCGCGGCAAGCGATTTTCATTGTGTCTTTTTCTCTCATATCGTCCTTTTTGGTCCGGCGTTTGGGCAGGTCATATTTATTATACCGCCTCTCAAACAGAAATCTATTTTCCTCTGTGCTTTTCAGTAAATCGGAAAAGCGTTTATTACGGAACGGTTCTTTCTTTTTGCTGCCGAATACTGTTCAATCTTTGAAATACCTCTCCGCCGCATCAAGCAATGTACCGTCTGTCCTGTATATACCCTCATAAGGAATTTCAATATATACGTTGCAGTTATTCATGTATATGAAATAGCGGTATTCACTGTCAGAAGATTGTACTTTAACAGCGTAATAAACTTTTGCGGCCGGAGAATCGTTTATACTCATCTCTCTTGTGGGACGGGCTTTTGTGAGACTATGCAAAACCCGCTCATAATCGGTTCCGGCAACAGCCGCAAAACTGCCGTCATTCCGGACTATGGAAATTGACAAAACACTTTCCTTCTCCGGAACGGTCATTGCCGGCGCTTTAGGAAAGATTCTGTCAAAAACCGCATAACCACAGATCAGCAGCACAACCAGTATGGCAGATATGATCATCGGTTTTTTATTCATCTCACGTTTCCTCCTCGAAATATGGGAAACAGACGGTCAGATTAATTGATACGGTGCCTTCCTGAACGTATAGGTTCCGAAATCAAACTTCTTCGGATTCACCTTATTTGCCAGTTCTCTGCACGTTATGAAATCCTCTGACACATTCACCAACAGTTGTTTCCCTCCGGTTTCAACAAGATAATATGCTGAAGTATCACGCAAATAATCAGCTCCCTGGATGATTCCCGGCCCCGCTATAAAATCCGCAAGCCACTCGGCTTTGCTCATTCTTTTTCTCCGGACAAGCGGATAAATTGCCTCTGCGCCGCTGAATTTGAAATAACACACCGCATCCTTTTTGCTGCGGCATTTTCCTGTTACTTCGAATTGATCCGGGTCGATTGCTTCCTTTGTTTCATTGAAACTGAGCTTTTCATCTTCATCCAGCAGATAATCCAGACTGACATCCAAAAGCTGCGCCATTGCCTTTAAGTTGTTCACATCCGGCATTCCCTTGTCAGATTCCCATTTCGCAACCGCAGATCTTGAAACACTCAGTTTCTCCGCAAACTGTTCCTGCGACAGTCCCGCTTCTTTTCTTGCTTCCTTTAATTTCTCTCCAAACGTCATGATGATGACCTCCTTTTGATTCCCGCCGTTGCGGTTTCTTTACAGCCTCATCATAGGAACGGTACCCCGTAACAGTAAAGGGAAGTATTGTAACACGGATGTTACTCTCCGTAACATTGTGGATTTCCCGGAGTTTTCCTCAGAACCCGGCACCCCCTTCAAGAATTCGACAAACGAGAATTGTTAGCACTCTGTCTTATTGCACCGGAGGCATAAAGCATAAAATGCAATCGCCAGAAACTGTGATACCACAGAC
>CACYEP010000159.1 GCA_902773425.1 uncultured Erysipelotrichaceae bacterium
CATTAAGATGTACTGCGGATCATATTCCAAAGGAGTGTAACTGGTGTCTATGGTTAAATCAGGTTTTCTTTCAGACATTTATTTCTCCTCCTTTGGAAGATTTTCCGGGTAATAACGGTAGCAGACTACTTCGTGTGTCGGACTTACACGCACCATGTGCGGATATTCTCCGTCGCATGCGTGAATGCACTTTTCGCAGCGGTCCTTGAAGTAGCAATAGTTCGGCATGTTGATAGGATTCGGGACCTTGCCCGGAATCGAATACAGTTTCTCAACACGCTTGCCGACTACCGGTTTGGATTCCATCAAGCCGATCGTATACGGGTGGCACGGATGCGAGAAAATGTCATCCGCCGTACCCTTTTCGATAATACGGCCTGCGTACATGACAACGACATAATCTGCCATTTCTGCGATTACGCCCAAGTCATGGGTAATAAACATGATCGAAGAATTGATCTTTTCTTTTAAGTTTCTTAACAAATCGAGGATCTGCGCCTGAATGGTAACATCCAGCGCGGTCGTCGGTTCGTCCGCGATAATCAAACGCGGATTGCAGGCAAGCGCCATAGCGATCATAACACGCTGACGCATACCGCCGGACAGTTCATGCGGATACTGGTTGTATACGCCTTCCTTATTCGCGATACCGACTAAGTCCAGCATTTCCAAAGTACGTGCCTTTACCTGTTCCGGAGTCTTTTCTTTATCATGCAGTTCGATAACTTCGTTGATCTGATCACCGATTTTGAAAATCGGGTTCAGCGCGGTCATCGGTTCCTGGAAAATCATGGAAACGACATTTCCGCGGATCTTCTGCATAACTTCATCCGGTGCCTTGGTGACATCATAAGCCTTGTCACCCAAATTCAAACGGATTTCTCCGCCTACAGTCTGTCCCTGTGGACGCTGCAGCAAACGCATCAAAGACAAGCTGGTTACGGATTTACCGCATCCGGATTCGCCTACGACACCGACCGTTTTTCCGATCGGAACATCATAAGATACACCGTCAACTGCCTTTACAACGCCTGCATCCGTAAAGAAGTATGTCTGCAGGTTATCAAATTCAACGGCATTGTTCGGATCATGCATCTGCGTCAAATATTCTTCTTCCGGAACATTTTTACGCTTATGCTGTTTTTCCAGAGCATCCGTGATTTTCTTGTTTTCGCGAGAGATTCTGCGGGACTCTTTACCTGATAAATAGCCTACATCTTTTTTCTTTGCCATTTTCATTTCCCTCCTATCTCTTCATCTTCGGGTCAAACGCATCACGTAACCCATCGCCTACTAAGTTGAATGCCAGAACCGTCAGTAACAGTAATACGCCTGCCGGAATCCAGATGAACCAATAGTGCGTTAATACGAATGTGTTGTTGACATCATTGATAATGTTACCCCAGGAAGCGAACGGGAACTTAACACCTAAGCCCAAGAAGGACAATGTCGCTTCGGTAATGATCGTTCCGCCGAGACCCATGGTCATGGATACGATCAGCTGCGGGATAACGTTCGGCACCAAGTGTTTGAAGATACGGCGGTTGACCGAAAGACCTGTAGCCTCTGTCGCGGTCATGAATTCCTGTTCACGCAAAGACAGGATCAAACCGCGGATCATACGCGCCATACCCGGCCATCCTAAGAAACCTAAGATGAGCATGAGGTAGAGCATACGCAGCTGGGACTCAACATGCATGTGGTCCATTGCCGCGCCCAGGATAATAATCAGCGGCATCGACGGAACGCAGTAGAATACGTCGACGATACGCATGATCAGGTTGTCCACCCAACCTCCGAAATAGCCGGAGATACCGCCCATGATAACACCGAGGACAGTCGAAATAATTTCTACGATGAAGCCGATAACCAAGGATACACGGCCGCCGTACATAAGACGCGTCAGCATATCCATACCTTTGCCGTCCGTTCCGAACCAATGTTCTTTGGAAGGAGCCGAATAGGTATCGAATACGGTCGTCGATGTGTACTGCAATACCGACCAGGAGTTCTTCGACGGATCGAAGGTCAAATCATATTCCGCAGTCAGTCCGGATTCATCCGTAAAGACGAACTGGTCTTGCCCGTTTTCAATCGCAACCAACAGTTTTTCCTTAAAATTCTGTGTCAGATTTACATCTACCGAAGACGCGCTGACGATATATTTTCCTACCGAACCGACGGTTTCGCCGTTAACCATGATCATACCGACTTCGTCCACTTCGTAGGTTACGCCTTCAAATTCGAACGACGTAAGATTGTTGCAGTATGCAGCCAGCACCGCGTATTGATATTCAACACTCGGCGTGGAACCGTCCAGCGTATTTACGATATCCTGATACGCATAACCGATTTTATTTCCATCCAGATAAACACTGAACAGGTTTTCACCGTCCTGGGTGATCGTATAGGTCACACCGCGGTACGTGAAGGAATCTTTTCCCTGGTTATTCGCATTTAATGCCTGCGCCTGAATAACAGCGTTAAACTCAGGGCTTAATTCGTTGTAACGGTACTGAACATTTTCGGTAACCGTTGCGTATGCTTTACGCAGTTCATCCGTGCGGTAGAAGAACTGGTCTTCATTGTACGGAGATAACACGCCTCCCAAGAAGGAGAACGCGAACATGAACAATAAGATGACCATACCGATAACCGCGATCCGGTTACGGAAGAAGCGTTTTGCTACCAGTCTTCCCGGAGATAATACTTTTACACGGCGGTCATCGTTCAAGGAGTATTGAGTTTTGGAGTTGTTGTTTTCTTCTTCTAAAACTTTCTTTTCGTCTTCCATAGTACAACTCCTTTCTACGAAATACGTACGCGCGGGTCAACTACCGCGTACAGAACGTCGGCAATCAGGTTACCCAGCAAGGTCAGCACTGCCATAAATGTCAGGTAGAACATGGAGAACGGAATGTCTCCGGCAACCATCGCGTTAAAGGAAGTAAGACCGATTCCCTGAATACCGTATAATGTTTCCGTGATCTGTGCACCGGAGAATAATCCCGGCAAAGATCCGCCGATAATCGTAACCAACGGAATCAGCGTGTTGCGGAATGCATGGTGATAAATGACTTTGTGTTCATCCAAGCCCTTAGCACGGGCGGTACGGATATAATCGGCATTCAGAACTTCCAGCATGTTCGTACGGGTATAACGCATCAAGCTTCCGATACTGATGACAACCAGCGTAACAATCGGAAGAACCATATGATGCGCCTTATCCAGGAACTTGCCGAAGGTGCTGAGCTGTTCATAGTTACGTCCGATCATGCCGTACAAGTCGAACCATCCGAGTTTCACGGAGAACACAAGTTTCAATAAGGATGCGAAGAAGAATGTGGGCAGCGAAATACCGGCAATCGCTATGACCGAAATAATATTATCGGCCCGCTGATATTGGTGCGTCGCCGCGATAATCCCAAGCGGAATCGCTATGATGATCTCAAAGAACATCGAGATCGCGGACATCGTGAACGAAGTCCAGATAACACTGTGGAATTTTTCGGTAACCGGAACCGTATAGAACCAGCTGTCACCGAAGTTTAAGCGGATTGCTTCTTTCGCCCATCTCAAGTATCCCTCGACAATTCCTTTATCAAAACCGTAAGAAACTGTCAGCAGTTCCATCCATTCCTCATAGGAACGCGAACCGGGCTGCTGGGACTTTTGGCGGGCAATTGCTTCAATGTATGATGTCGGAAGAAGACGCATCAATCCATAGATCAAAAACGTAACTAAAACCAGAATCAGTACAGAGAGCAAAAGTCGTTTAATAATGTACTTTCTCATACCCATACTCCTTATCGTAAAATCAAGATTTATTACCGGTTTAACAGTATAACACTCGCTAACCTCTGCCGGAGGTTATGGTTTATTTTACCATTAAATCGGCAATAAAGAAATAATCAATAGCAATATAATGCGGAAGGGTTTGATCCCTTCCGCATTATCGTTTCATCAAGCCTCAGAATTTTCTAACGAATTATTTAGCTAATTCTGTATTCTGGATGTCACCTAACCATCCGTAGAAGGTTGTGATATCCGGAGTAACGGTCGCGATGTTCAGACGTTCAGTACTGAAGATGACGCCGTTCTTTCTCTGATATACAGGAACTTCAACAGCCCAGTCAACGATGATGTCGAGGCAAGCCTTGTACATCTGTTTACGAACTGCCTGGTCAGCGGATGTACGAGCATCCATGATCAGCTGGTCGAGTTCTGCATCAGCGATGTCATACATGTAGTTGGATCCGCCCGGAGTTAAGCCAGTGGAGCCGGAGTAGTAAATCTGATACATATCCGGGTCAACGGTTGCGCCCCATGCAGCAGCCCACATGTCAACACCTTCAGATTCCAGAGAAGTCCAGAGTTCGGAAGAGTTGGATAAGTCACGAACGATCAGGTTGATGCCAAGTTCTGCCAACTGGTCATGAGCTAAGTTGCAGACCATGAAGGTCGGATGGTTACCAACGCCGTCGCCCGGGATCCAGAATTCATATTCCATCTTAGCGCCTTCCGGTGCAGCAGTGACCTTGCCGTCAGCAACAGTGTAACCTGCAGCTTCGAAGAAGGTTAACGCAGCAGCCTTCGCAGCAGCGATCTGCGCGTCTCTGTCCATATCGGAAGTGTAGATGTCAGCGCCGGTAGCGTCAACGGAGAATGCTAACTTGTAGCCAGCATCAGTCGGCTGCGGAGCTGCCCAAGAAGTATTGGAGATCGGGTAGTTGATGACGTCTGCACGTTCACCATAGTAGGAGTCGATAGCTACGTCTCTGTTTACTGCAAAGATTGTAGCAAACGCTTTACGTAAAGCCTTGGAAGCATCGGAACCCGGTTCGCCGCCAACATTAACACGGTTCGCGGAAATACCGATGTAGCCGTAACCTAAGTTATCAACTAAGCTGGTCGTGATCTTGTCGCCGGTTAATTCGCCGTTGCTGTTCGCAGCCTGGATCGCCTTGACAGTGTCTTCGGAGATGGACGGATCGGTTGCGTCGATTGTTCCGGTGATAACACCGTTCAGCTTATCGTTATCGGTGGTTTCGATGAAGTTCAGATACTTGGTCTTCGGAGCGCCTAAGTAGTAGGATTCGTTAGCTTCGAAGTTAACAACACCGTTTTCGAACTTAACGAACTTGTACGGGCCAGCGCCTAACGGCTTGGAAGTAACGGAACGGACATGGCTTAAATCACCTTTGTCGAATCCGAACTTGTTGTTCGCATAGTCATACTTAGCGGTTTCGCCGTAGTAATGTAACGGAGCGATGGTAACGCCTAACTGATAGATGGACGTTGCATCGTAGCTCGTCATATGAATACGTAAGGAGTTGTCGCCGGTCTTCTGGATACCAGTGATGGAATCCGCGGAATCGCCGGTCTTAACAGCCGCTTTATATTCATCAGCAACGAAGCTGGTTAATCCGGATTCAGCAAGTTCCGTATCACTCAGAGTGACGATGTCGCCTGCATATTTTGCATACATCGCATCCCAGAAATCCTTCGCGGTAGCGCCTTCAGCTAATTCATAGCCCCACAGAGCTGCGGAATCCCAAACCTGGGAAACACCGTAAGATGCGCCGTAGTTCGCGATGATATAGTCAACGATGGACTGCGCGAATGCCGGACCTGCTTCGTTCTGGATGTGATTCCAGAATGCATCGGTCGTAGCGTTGTCAACGTATTCGGTATAGTTGCCTTCACCTGCTGCAGCTAATACGTTGTAAATCATTTCCATACCGGAACGATATGCGGTCATACCTTCGATCGGCTGTGCGAAGAGAGTAGAAGAGCCGTCATAGGTCGGGTCGCATAATACATACATGGAGAAGATAACGTCATCAACCGTCAGCTTTTCACCGTCGGAGAACTTAATATCATCTCTTAAAACGAAATCATAATCTACTGTGCCATCAGCGTTCTGGGTAACAGTCAGGTCAGCCGGTCCGTAATAAGTATATTCGGTTCCGTTGTAAGCAATCTTTTCACCTTCGATACCCTTGTAGATGATAGCGCCGGTACGATCGGAGCTTAACAGACCTAAAGAGGTCATTGCGTAAACATCCTGGTCATACGCGGTTTCGGAGAAGAACGGCGAGAACTTCGAGTTGAACGGTGCATAACCTGCAACCAACGGAGTGTCCTTCTTACCGTCGTCTCCCTTTCCGCATCCTGTAACAACTAACAGGAGAGCGAGCAGAGCAGCTAAAACTTTAGTTGTAGCTTTCATTCAAATTTCCTCCTTTGCCTCCAATGGGCCGAAGATTCGTAAATTACCCGCCTGAATCATTTCACAGTTCTTCGCTCCTATGAAAATTTTTTCATAGCCTTGGTGAAAATTTACAAATTTTCGATGTTAAAATTTTAGTATGTTTTAAAGTTTATGTCAATAAAGAAACACGGTTCTGTGCGGACATTTTTCACATTTCTTTCACTTTCCAGTCCAGTTCTCTCTCCAGCAAAATCCATATGTATGCCGCCAATGCCGAAACCCCCATGCAGACTACTACGGTCACGCTTTCCATCATGCGTCCTTCCGCACTGTTCAGCAAGAGATACAGCACTTCCCCGAGCGCTGTCAGCGCAGAAAACACGAGTTGGATCTTCGTATAGATCTGAAACTGTTTCACGGTTTTTTCATGGACATATTCACGCAGTTCCTTGGTGTTGAAACGGTATCTTCCGTACTTCCACGCAAAGATGGCCGCGGTCGTGAACGCTCCGAGATACGGAAGCACCACATACCAGGTATCGGTGATCCCCTTCGCCGGCAATAATCCCGCCAAAATGATCGATACGGCGATCACAGCCGTCAGAAACGTCGCCAGCGTATGAATCTTCTTCAGTTCCTCTCTGCCTTTGTATTCGTAGATTTTTCCGGTATATGTGTACTTCCCCTTTTCATCCTTGGTGAAGTCCTCCAGATAGGCACGGCGTTTTTTCTTTTTCTTTTCCGACATTATTCAATACCTGTCAAATCGTATTCTTTTAAGAATTTCGCTGCCTTTTCGCATACGCCTCTCAGTGTTTCTTCCTCAAACGGGCTCTTCAGATCTGCGCCTTTCAACAATTCCGTAAATACTTTGGAGCCTCCCTGCAGGGTATAACGCATATAGTGGTTCCACGCATTTTCCGGATTTTCCTGAATCAATGCCCAGAATTCCAGCGCAACCGTCTGCGCCAGGCAGTAATCAATGTAATAGAACGGAGATGTGTAGATATGAAGCTGACGCTGCCATCCTTCTCCTTCCGCATAGAACGGAATCTTTCCGTCCAGTTTCATCCACGGCTGATAGATGCCTAACAATTCCTTCCAGACTTCATGACGCTTCTTCGGCGAATAATCCGGATGTTCATACACAATGTGCTGGAAGTGGTCCACCATCGTCCCGTACGGAATAAAGGTCAGCGCGCCCGCCAGATGGCTGTAACGGAACTTCTTCGCATCCTTTCCGAAGAAATCATCCGCCCACTTCTCCGCGAAGAATTCCATCGACATTGAATGTACTTCGCATCCTTCCATCGAAGGCCAGATCGTATCCAGCGGAATCCGGTCACGGTTCATATAGGCCGCAAACGCGTGTCCTGCCTCATGGGTCACAACTTCCACATCGTGCTGGGTCCCGTTGAAATTCGCAAAGATGAACGGAACACCGTACTCGTAGAGGCCCGTGCAGTATCCTCCGCCGCGCTTTCCTTCGGTTGATAATACGGACATTAACTCGCAATCCAGCATTGTGCGGAAGAATTCGCTTGTTTCCGGAGATAATTCATCGTAGAACTTCTTTCCGTGCGCCAGAATATCATCCGGCGTTCCGACCGGTTTGGGATTTCCCGAACGGAATTCCAGAGCGTTATCCGCGTAGCTCATCGGATATTCTTTTCCAAGCCGTTTTGCCTGACGCTTGAATACTTCCGCCGCGACCGGCACTACGTATTTCTGTACAGCCTCACGGAACTTTTCCACATCATCCTTGTTGTAACAGTTGCGTCCCATGCGGTAATAGCCCAATTCAACATAATCTTTGTATCCGAGCTTCTTCCCCATCGCATCGCGAAGATGAACCAGCTTATCATAAATCTCATCCAGTTCCGGCTGATGATCCTTGTACCATTTGCCTTCTGCCTTCCACGCCGCCAGTCTTCTTTCGTCGTCCGGATCATTCTTGAACGGGGACATCTGCGAAATCGTATATGTTCCCCCTTCGAATTTCACATCCGCGGACGCAATCAGATTTCCGTATTTATCCGTGAGTTCATTCTCTTTCTGTAATTCTTCAATGATCGCCGGCGAGAAACTCTTCATGGCCAGCTCCCCGTTCAGGAACACTACATTGCCGAATTCTTCTTCCAGTTCTTTACGGAAAGGATGTTTCAGCAGTTCCGCGGTAAACGCAACTTCATATTCCTGCAGCTGCGGCATCGCGTTATTCCAGAACTTGCTTTCGGCGTCATAGAACGCGTCTCTGGTATCAATGTCATGACGGATACTCGCCAAAGTATTCTGCGTCATCACATGGCGCATATACGCTTCCTTGTCAATTACGGCTTTCTTTGCCTTTTCAAAAGTATCGGCTTCCCTGAGCTGTTTTACATACTCCGCTGCCTTCGCTTTTAATTCGTCCAGATCCGGACGCACATATTTCATTTCGGAAAATTTCATATTGTCTTCCTCCTGTTGCTTGTTTCCTATTGTAAACCTATTTGCGCTGAATTGAAAAGAAACACCCGGGTTTTCCTCCCGGGTGTCCTGTCTATTATGGAATATGATTAATAGTCGATAATCGGAGATTTGTAGAATACTCTTGTATCCAGATCCAGCGTCAGCTTCGCGTTTCCGTATTTGGTTCCGGTAACATCGTACTTGCCCCAGAGATCTTCGCGCAGATAGCTTTCCTTATGCGCGGTAACCGGCTTTAAGTAATATCCGCCGTCTTCACGGTTCAAGCCTAACAGCGCACGCAGCGGTGTAACGAAAATGTTGGAGGATAATAACGGAACAACGTCGGAAATATCGCCCAGACGTCTTACGGTTCCTTCACGGAATCCCGCAGCCAGCAGCGGTGAGCCGAACGTGACGGTATTTAAAACGTTATAGCGCGCTTTTACGGTGGAATCCGCCGCAACCTGCTGGGCAATCATACCGCCTAAGGAATGACCTGCCAGCACCAGATTCGATCCTCTCGGGATATTATTCAGAATAACATTTACAACATTATAGTAATACGCACTCTTGAGATTGAATCCCGAGAAGAGATCTGTCAGCACCTCCGTAGACTGATTGAATACCAATTCGGTTCCCGATAAGGTGATCAGGTACACTTCCTTGGTGCTCCAGCCCGATTTCAATGTTCCCTTGGTAACTGTGATCGGTCCCTTGACGCCTTCATTATAACCGTCTTTGACTAATTGGCAGATCTGCGCCGCATTGGTGTAGGTCTTAGTGTTTCCTGCAGCGCCTGCCGTTCCGATCAACGACGAAAACAGGAGCGCAACAGTCAGCAATACTGCAAACAACCTTACTCTTCTCTTCATAATTATGTGATTCTTCCTCTGCCGTTATGACAGAGGCCCTTTCTTATTTTTATTATAGCATTTGTGAAAGCGCTTTCCAGTCGTTTTTTCAAAGAGCGCTATTTTTTCACAAACTGCCCGTTTATGTCATGAAAACATAAAAAAACTTCGCATCTTGCGAAGGAACTTCCGGATCCAACGAACTCGCTTACGTGGGAGTTCGTACTTGCTAAGGTATATAGCAACGAATCATATAGACTCGTACTTGCTAAGGTATATATAGGGAACAAGTCATATAGACTTGTACTTGTCATAACTGGTGGAGCGTAAGAGATTCGAACTCTCGACCCCCTGCTTGCAAGGCAGGTGCTCTTCCAACTGAGCTAACGCCCCAGAAACGTTGGTGGGCCTGAATGGATTTGAACCATCGACCTCGCCCTTATCAGGGGCGCGCTCTAACCAACTGAGCTACAGGCCCGCTTCCTACGTCGCTCAATTATATTATCAAAACGGGATATCCATGTCAACGATTAATTTCACTTTTTTAAACAATTTTTTATGTTCGAAAAAGGAAGGATACCGGAGAATCCGGCATCCTTCCCGGACAGTTTATTCCCTAAGGGACCGTTCCTTTTTCAAAGCTTCTTCTTTTCCCTGAATCCTTCCGAGCGCATACATCAACAGGGTCGCGCAGCAGAGATTTATCCAGGCAAGACGAAGTCCGGAAAGGCTGTTGAAGATTCCGATGAATAAATTCATGCATCCAATCACGGTGAGAACCCTCGCGATTTTATTCAGATGATTGATTTTGGAATCCAGGTCGGAGAATAAATCAAAGTTTCCTTCATCCGCTCTTTTGCGGAAATAGATCCACATCATCATTCTTCCGATATATTCTGCGCCGGTTTCCTGCATAAAGCTGATATATTCCGGATCGTATTTGCGCATCTCAAGGCGCACATTGTATTCCCCGGGTTCCGTGCGGACAAAATGATAGACGCAGAACCCGACACTGTCCAAGGTCCATCCGTTCATGGCCATTGCATTCAGCCAGTCTTCTTCTTTGTCAAAATTCCAGACCCAAACCCATTTCCATACAGTTTTTCTTGTTTCCATTTTTATAACTCTCCCAGCACTTCTTCGCCGTTTGCGGCAAGCTCTTTTAATCGCAGCACTTCATTCTTCAAGACCCTCAGACCTTTCGCCGTAAGTTCATACTCCTTGCGGCGGCTTTGTGCATCTACGGGCAGCTGTACAATCCACCCTTTATCGCACAGAGCGTTCAAGGCGCCGTACAGCGTACCGGCAGCCAGCCTCACTCTCCCGTTTGATAATTCTTCCGTCATCTGCATGATCCCGTATCCGTGACGGGGTTCGACAAGGGACAAAAGAATATAATACGTTGATTCGGTCAACACCAGATTCTCCTGCATTCCGACCACCTCCATCGTCAGCCGTTATATCGTCTTCCGATATATCACGATATCATTATATCGGGACACGATATACTCGTCAACACAATTTCCGCATTTCTTGCAAAGGAAAAGCCATGACATTTCTGCCATGGCTTCGGTAAACAAATTCGAGAAATTAACGTTTGCTGAACTGCGGAGCACGTCTTGCAGCTTTCAAGCCGTACTTCTTACGTTCTTTCATGCGTGCGTCACGTGTTAAGAATCCGGCCTGCTTTAACGGTAAGCGGTAATCACTGCTTGCCTCTAATAAAGCACGGGAGATTCCATGACGAATCGCGCCTGCCTGGCCGGAGATGCCGCCGCCGTAAACAGTTACCAATACGTCGAATGTATCAACGGTATCCGTAACCTGGAACGGAGCCTTAACGACCATGCGTAACGTTTCAAGCGGTAAGTACTCTTCCAGAGTTCTTCCGTTTACCTTGAATTCGCCTTTGCCCGGAGTCAGATAAACCCGAGCAACCGAACTTTTTCTGCGGCCTGTGCCCGTATAACGGACTGTCGCTTTTTTCTTTGCTGGCATTTAACTTTCCCCTTCCTATCCTTTGATCTTTAATTCAACAGGTTTCTGTGCCTGATGCGGATGTTCAGCACCTGCATAAACAAACAGATGAGATCTCTGAACATCACCTAACTTGGTGTGCGGCAGCATACCGTGTACAGCTTTTTCAACCCAGCGAACCGGATTCTTCGCCTTTAAATCTCTCATGGAGATTGCCTTGAATCCTCCCGGATATCCGGAATGATGATAATACATCTTTTCGTTGAGCTTGTTGCCCGTTACGACTGCCTTATCAGCGTTGACAATAATTACATAATCTCCGCAGTCAACATTCGGAGTGTAGGTAGGTTTGTTCTTACCACGTAAGACGCTGGCTACCTCAGCGGCCAACCGACCTAAAGTTAATCCAGCCGCGTCCACGACATACCATGTACGCGTAACTTCAGACGGTTTTAACATCGTTGTTTGACGCATGTTTTTCGTCCTCCTTATTACCAATACCTTTCTTTACCGGGGAAAAGATTGGTTCAAGTGGCTTTATAATTTTATTTTTTTTCATTCTTTATGTCAATGAAAAATACACGCTTTTACAAAGAAAAATACGACTTTAAGGTCTTTGCGGCAGCCGCCGGTTCCCTATGGGTCACAATATACTCTCCGCACACCGTAACCGCGGCTCCTTCTCTAACGATTTCAGCGATATTTTCCGGCTTGACGCCCCCGGCCATCACCGTATGCTCTTTACCGACAGCAAGGTTTACTTCCCGCAATTGCTTCAGGTAATCCAACTTCCCGGAATTCTTGATATCCGAACCGTTATGCACGCACACAAGGTCGACTCCGAGTTCTCTTACTTCCTTTGCGCGGGTCACATAATCTTTCACTTCAATCAAATCCGCCATGACGCACGCGTGATATTTCTTTGCGGTTTCTGCGACTGCCTTGATTGTCAGATCGGACGCAGCCGCCAGCACCGTAACAATATCCGCGCCCGCCTCCAGAAGCATTCCCGCTTCAAACGCTCCGCCGTCCATGATTTTTCCGTCCGCAAGGATCTTAAAGTCCGGGAATTTCCGGCGGTAATATTCCACGGCTTTTACACCGTACCGCATGATCATCGGCGTTCCGACCTCAATAATGTCCACAACACCCCGCATGCCTTCCAGCATCGCCGCGCCCTCTTCCAGGGTCACCGTGTCAAGTGCTAACTGAAGTTCCATAGACGATCTCCTTTATTTAGAAACGGGACTGATCCCGGATTCATATTCCGTATATCCGACTTCTTCGAGACACAATCCTTCCGGCGGGGCATTGAACGGGACGCTGTTTTTCTTTGCGGCATCCAGGAGTTCCTTTACCTTCTCGGGTTTGATTTTTTTCTTTCCGACTTCAATCAGGGTCTGGGTCATCATCCGGACCATATACCGCAGAAATCCGTTTCCGACATATTCCAGGATGACTCTTCCTTTGGATTCCCGGACCGTGATTTCATAGATCGTACGCACCTGATTGGGGCGTTCCTCCGGCGAATTTGCGTTAAACGCTGAAAAATCATGCGTTCCGATCAGATATTTCGAAGCTTCACGCATGGAACGCACATCCAGTCTGCGGTTGTATTCATATTCATAATGACGCTTAAACGGATCGTATTCCCCCATGTTCACGGTATAGGAATATCTCTTCCAGACCGCATCAAACCGGGAATGAAATAAGTCATCCGCTTTCTCTACGCTTCGGATTACGATGTCTTCCGGAAGATTCGCGTTCAACGCCTTGACCCATTGATCTTCCTTCAGATTCGCGTCGGAATCGAAATGGAACACCTGTCCGCGGGCATGAACTTTGGCATCGGTTCTTCCGCTGGACGCAATCGAAGACGGTGTTTTCGTGATTACTTCCAGCGCATGTTCGATGACGGTTTGAATGGAGGTGCCGTTTTTCTGAACCTGCCAGCCGCAATAATTTGTCCCGTCGTAACAGACGGTTACCTTGTATCTCATAGAACCACCTTCAAAACGATGATTCCCGCCAATACCAGATTCATCCCGATTACCAGCATCCAGTCGCTCAAACGCATCTTTAACCTGCGATAGCGTACACGCTTGGCATCCGGATCATATCCTCTGGCTTCCATCGCATTTGCCAGATCGTCGGCCTTCTGATAGCTGGAAACGAATAACGGAACAATCAATGACAGAATCGCCATGATCTTTTCCATGAATTTTCCCTCTTCCAGATCCACGCCGCGGGAAGCCTGGGCCTTCATGATCCGCTGGCTTTCCTCCAGCAGTGTCGGAATAAAACGCAGCGCAATGGAAATCATCATCGCTACATCATGCGCCGGGAATCCGACTGCCTTTAACGGTGACAGCAGATCCTCAATCGCAATCGTCATGTCCATCGGCTTGGTCGTCGCGGTCACTAAGGTCGTCGCATTGATCATCAGCAATAACCGCAGCACGATATATAACGTCTGGAACACCGCGTCGGAATAGATATTCCATCCGAAGATCGAGAACATCACATACCCGGTGCGGATTGCGTAGAAGTTTAAAATCATGAGGAATACCATCATGATCATCATCGGCTTGAATGCGCGCCAGATATAACTCGGCTTCAATTTCGCGGCCAAAACGCCCGCAAATACGATCACGCCCAAAATCGCGTATCCGATGAATCCTACATCAATAAATAACGAGATCAAAAACGCGAACATCGCCGCGATTTTCGCGCGGGGATCCATGCGGTGAACCGGGGAATCCAGCGGAATATACCGCCCTAACACAACGGCCGTATTCATCGTTTCATCTCCTTGGAAATGGCTTTTGCCAAAGAATCCGGATCCCCATAGGTATCCTTCAGCGCAAAGCCTTTCTCTTTTAACAGTTCTTCAAAACGGATAATGAACGGAGGATTCATGTTCGTTCCTTCCATGATCGACGGATCGCGGAAGAAACTCTTCACATCGGTATGCGCCGCAATCCGGCCGTCCTTTACCGCCACAACTTCATCGCAATACTTAAGAACCTGGTCCATGTTGTGGGTGACCAAAATCACGGTATTTCCCGCCTTCCGGTTATAGTCCAAAAACAGCTGCATCATGGACTTCGTACCTGCCGGATCAAGTCCCGCGGTCGGTTCGTCCAGCACCAGCACTTCCGGACGCATGGCCAAAATGCCCGCAATTGCGACTCTGCGCTTTTGTCCTCCGGAAAGATCCAGCGGGGAACGGTCATAATAATCGTCCGGAATTCCGACGACTTTCAACGCGTCCTTCGCCCTTTGGTTCGCTTCTTCTTCCGTGCAGCCGAAATTCTTCGGGCCGAATGCGACATCCTTCAAAATTGTTTCCTCGAACAATTGATACTCCGGGAACTGGAACACAAGGCCCACGTGTTTCCGCAAGTCCTTGAGGTTCTTATTTTTCGCTTTGGCCTTGATCGTATGATCTCCGACTTCGACTTCGCCTTCCGTCGGCACCAAGAGCGCATTTAAGTGCTGCACCATCGTGCTTTTTCCCGAACCGGTCGCTCCGATGATTGCCGTAACTTTACCGAGCGTAATGTTCAGATCGATATCCTTTAACGCATGATAGGAAAACGGAGTTCCTTCCGAATAGATAAAATTTACTTTGCGGAACGTAATTGCCATAGTTCCTCCGTAAGATCTTCGATCGTAAGACAGGGTTTCACCTGCACCCCGTATTTTTTCAGCGCATTGCGCATCTCTAACGCAAACGGAAGTTCCAGGCGGTGCGCTTCCAAAGTCTTCGCATCCGAAAGCACTTCCGCCGGCGTTCCCTCCGCCGCAACTTTTCCGTCATCAATTACCACGACGCGGTCACCCCACGCAGCTTCCTCAATGTCATGCGTAATCGAGATAATCGTAATATTCCGTTCTTTATGGATCGAACGGATCAGTTCGTTGATTTCCTTTTTCCCTTCCGGATCCAGCATGCTGGTGGATTCGTCAAAAATCAGGATCTCCGGGCTCATAGCCAGAACCCCCGCAATCGCTACGCGCTGTTTCTGTCCGCCGGACAGCTTGGTCGGCTCGGTATCCAAAAACGGTGTCATGGATACTTTTTCCGCAAACTCATCAATCAGCGGATCCATATCTTCATGCGGTACGCAATGGTTCTCCAAACCGAACGCAATATCGTCTCTTACCGTCGAACCGATAAACTGGTTGTCCGGATTCTGGAAAACGATTCCGATGCGGTTACGGAGCGCATAAACATTCTTCTCGGTCAATTCTTCCCCGAACAGTTTGATCGACCCGCTCTCCTTTTCCAAAAGACCTACGATCAATTTCGCAAGGGTGCTTTTGCCGGAGCCGTTGGGTCCCAAAACCGATGTATACGTGCCTTCCTCAAGCGAAAGACTGATTCCTTTCAGAACCTCTTCTTCGTCATACCGGAAGTGCAGATCTTTGATTTCTAAAACGTTCATAAGTCTCCTTTACAGACTTTCGAATTATACCGAAAATCCTTTGTAAATACAACAAAAGCGGCTCTCGCCGCTTGGTAATTGAATGTTTTGGAATCTATTCCGCTACTTTTAACGACCAGCCCTTGTAGGAGCCCTGGTTTCCTTCCGCCTCATTCGCAAGGCCGAGGATTTCTTCCGTTAATGCTTCACGGTTGAATTCCGTGTTCTTCGTCAGTGTCAGGATGGACGCATCGTTCTCATCTTCGCCCGGTTCAAATCCGAGTTCTTCTGCCTTTTCCGCAAATGCCGCTTTCGCATCTTCATCCGCTAACTTCACGCGGTGGCTTAATTCCAGCACTTCGATATCCGTTGTTTCCAGCATGTAATCGATCTGACGCAGAATGGAATTCTTCTTAGTTTCCTTCAGGTTCGGATACGGATCTGCCGGTTCTTCCGGTTCAACTTCTTCAACAGGTTCCTCAACCGGCTCTTCCGGCTTCACTTCTTCGGAAGGTTCCTCGACAGGTTCTTCCGGTTTCACTTCTTCGGCAGGTTCCTCAACCGGCTCTTCCGGTTTCACTTCTTCCGCAGGTTCCTCGACAGGTTCTTCCGGCTTCACTTCTTCGGAAGGTTCCTCAACCGGTTCTTCCGGCTTTTCTTCTACAACCGGGATTTCCGCAGCATGTTCTTCTTCAACGGTTTTTTCTTCTTCTTTCTGAATCGCCGGAGTAACCGTTACGGTTTCGATTTCTTCCGGTTCACCATCCAACGCAGTAACCGACGGAGTTTCTTCTCCGTTTAAGCGAATCAGTTCGATTTCTTCCTTTTCTTCGGGCTTCGGCTGTTCCGCTGTCTTATTCGCAACAGTTTTTCCCAATACATACGCGCCGGCCACTGCCGCTGCGCCTAAACCTACTAAACTTCCTACTAAACGTCCAATCACGCTTTTTGCCATGATTCGGCACCTCCTTTATTCTTTTTGAAGATTATAGAAATTATACTATAATATTTTTATCAGATTCAAGATTTGGAGGCTGCGATGAAAAAAACCGTTTCTGTCATATTGATTCTGGCTTTGCTGCTCGGAATGTCCGGATGTAAAAAGAAATTTGACCCTGCGGCCGCCCAGGCGGTCTCACGTCTTGAAGTTCACGGGAACTACGATCCGCTGTCCATCATCCGGACGGACACAAGCGAATATCAAGTCAAAGTATTATCCAACAACATCCTCATTGATTCTTTAGGTTCTTACCGGATCGTCTTCGAAGTATCCAAAGGAGATCAGTCCAAGGAATTTGAATACACGGTTTCCGTGGTAGATACCACCAAGCCGGTTCTGGAACTGAAAGAACCGTACGAGATCGAAACCGGCACGGTATTCGCCGACGTCTTCCTTCCGGAAGAACATTTCTCTGCGGTTGACAACTATGACGGAGATATCACTTCAAAGATTACCTACACCGGTAATGTAGACACTTCATCGGCCGGCAAGCGGGAAATCAAGGTTACGGTATCCGATTCCTCTTCCAACACCACAACGATGACGGTGTCGGTCGAAGTTGTAGGCCTGAATGTCGATATTCCCGACCCGATCGTGATTGACGATCCGACCAAGGTCGGCTCCATGTATGAAGGTCCTTTGGGCTCCTCTCTGGTTCTTTATACCGACAATACGTTCGCGATGGTTGCGAACACCTGCGACGGCTACACAACCTATTACGGAACCTATGAATCCGGCAATTCCGAAGTTACTCTTTACATTGACGGAGGATATCTGGTAGACGGGCAGCCGCAAAGCCGCACGCTGAAATTCGCAAAAGACGGATATGACTTAATCTATACCTCCCTTTACGAACAGTGTTCCCCCGCCAGAAACCAGGTCTACAAGCGTAAAAACTAAAGCTTTTCCGAGATCAGGATCCCGTCTCCGACTGCATAGTATTCGGTCTTATACAGGGGATCCTTTTCTCTGGTCTCGCGGTATTTCTTCACTTCCGCAGCCAGTTCCCTGAAGTGCTTGGAACGGATGATTTCGGGATGCTCCGGAAATCCGTGAAAATAAATATCATCCGATACGATATATCCTCCCTGACGGACATAAGGGGAAAGCGCCTGAAAAATCTTTTCGTTAGCTGTCTTTGCCGCGTCAATCAGCAGCAGATCATACAATTCCCCGGTTTGGTGCTTTCTGGCGTCCTGGCAAAGCGAAACGATCTGATTTGAGTATCCGGAAGCCTCAATGTTTTCGCGTGCCAGAAGGGCTCTATCCGCATCTTTTTCGATTGTAACAATCCGTATTTCAGGATCAGTCATCGCCATCCGGATTGCGCTGTATCCAACGGCGCTTCCCGCTTCCAGGATTTTGCGTATATTGTGTTCACGGATGAATGCGCACAAAAAATCCATCCCTTCATCTTCCATGATGGGAATATGATTTTCCAGCGCTTCCTTCTTGATTTCTTCAATCGTTTTCATGTTAGAAAAAAGGGATGCCTTCGCATCCCTTCCCTGTCCTTTAGTTCAGTTCGATAATCGCCATCGGAGCGTTATCGCCTTTACGGAAATACGTCTTCGAAACTTTGGTATATCCGCCGGAACGATCCGCGTACTTCGGCGCTAATTCATCAAATAAGACCGATACAGCTGTCTTGCCGTCTTTGTTGGTGACAGCTTTGAGATAGGACGCAGCCAGACGACGGCTCGCCAAATCACCTTTCTTACCTAATGTAATCAGTTCATCAACGACCGAGCGAAGATCCATAGCCTTCATTTCGGTTGTTTCGATTTTGCCTTTTAAGATTAAATCGGTAGCCTGATTTCTTAACATCGCTTTACGATGATCCGCTTTCCGTCCAAATTTACGGTTCCACATAATTCTTTGCCTCCTTGACTACTCGTAGGACTTGAATCCCAAGCCCAGA
>CACYEP010000160.1 GCA_902773425.1 uncultured Erysipelotrichaceae bacterium
GTCGAGAAGAACACCGAGGAAGTCCTGAAGATGACCGACCTGTATCCGATGCGCAATTGGCCGATTTCGGTATTGAGCTACGGGCAGCGCAAACGCGTCACGATTGCTTCAATTCTGTCGCTGCGTCCGGAAATCATCATCGTGGACGAACCGACCGCAGGGCAGGACTATAAACACTATACAGAAATCATGAACTTCCTGGAAAACCTGAATAAGGAATACGGAATCACGATTCTGTTTATTACGCACGATATGCATCTGGCGATTGAATATACCGACCGGTCGATCGTGTTCTCGGACGGAGAACTTCTCGCGGATGATTATGTATTCCGTGTATTATCCGATAAGGATGTAATTAAGAAGGCAAATCTGAAGAATACATCATTGGTCCTTTTGGCGGAAAAAGCCGGAATCGATCCGGAACTCTTTATCCACGCCTTTATTGACGAGGAAAGGAGGAACCGCGCTCATGGATAAACGCTTATTTATCAACACAAAGCCGGGGAATACCTTCCTGGACAAACTGACCGGAAAAACGAAGGTCCGTACCTTCCTGATTTTGGTATTCTTATTGATCGCGACCTGGGATATCCGTTTGATTGCGCCGTTATTCGTACTGGCGTTAATTGCGCTGTTATCGATTCATCCGGATCCGAAGAAGATGTGGGGCGTTACGATTTTCATCATCGTGATGAACCTTTTCAACCTTCTTCTGTTATGGCTGGTGTCTCCGGATTACGGAAGAGATATCTGCGGAGGTTCCACGGTATTGTTCCGGATCACGGATTTCTACATCGTGACCTCGGAGACCTTGTGGTATTTCATGGTGCGCTTCCTGAAGTTCATCACGACATTCCTGATTTCGATGACCTTCATCCAGTCGATTACACCTTCGGAAATGGCCGCGGGGCTTCACTCCGTCAAGATTCCTTATAAAATTTGCACAATTATCTCAATTGCGTTCCGGTATATTCCGGATATTACCCGTGACTTCAACAACATCAAGATTTCCATGCAGGCACGCGGAATGGAACTCGATCCCAAGAAAACAAAACTCGGCGAACGCCTGAAACAGAATGTTCTGATTCTGGCTCCGCTGATAATTACTTCGTTTGACCGGGTCGGAAATATTTCGAACGCGATGGATCTTCGCGGTTTCGGAAAGAAAAAAGACCGCACCTACTACAGCGAACATGAAGATACCAAAGGCGATAAGATCATGATGCCGGTTTATCTGGCGTTCCTTGCGCTGTTTATCTTTGTGGTCGTCATGAATACCGTGCATCCGGGGGCCTATGAGGTTTGGTGCCCATGGATCGCGTAGATTTTAAGAAATACTTTATGGATCATGCGGAGGGATTGCGCGGATTAATGCGGATTCCTTCCGTTTTTGATGCGAATACACAATGCGCGGAATACCCGTACGGGAAGCCTTCCTATGATGCGCTGATGTACATGAAAAAACATCTTGAAGATGCCGGCTTTGCGGTTGCCGTGTATGACAACAAGGTAATTTCCGCAAGCACAGGCACCGGGAAACGGATCGATATTGCGTCGCATCTGGATGTGGTAGAACCCGGAGACGGATGGGACTTTGACCCGTTTTGCGGAATCATTGACGAAGGCATGATTTACGGACGCGGTTCCCAGGATATGAAAACAAGCGCGTGGCTGGTGTTCCTGGCAATCAAAAAACTCCGCGAAGAAGGTTATCCGTTTCACAAAGAAATCCGCCTTGTGTACGGATCGGATGAAGAGCGCACCATGGAAGACATGCGCACGTATGTGAAACACGCGGGATTGCCGGAATTCGCGATGACACCGGACGGATACTTCCCGATGGCTGTCGGCGAAAAAGGGGCTCTCATGTGGATCATCCGCGCAAAGTACCGCGGTATTGTGAAATTTTTAGAAGCCGGCGTGCAGCCCAATGTGATTGCGCCGTATGCGAAAGCTTTGATTGATTCGCAAGATGAACAGATGATCCGCGACTATATGATTTCCCGGGAAATGAAGGGCAGTGTTACGAAAACACCGGAAGGAATTTGGGCGGAAATCACCGGGAAATCCGCGCATGCCAGCCGTCCGGAACTCGGTCATAACGCGGCTTCGGACCTGGTAAAACTGATTGCGGACCTTTGGCATGAAACATCTTTCGAAGAATTATCCAAGGCCTTCGGGGATCCTTACGGAATATCCGGAGAATATGATTATGACATTGCGCCGATGGGAAAACTGACATCGAATCTTGGAATACTGAAACTTCAAAACGGAGAGATTACCGGGTATGTTGACGCAAGATATCCCTACGGAGTGACTTCGGATGTTCTGACAAAGAAACTGGAAAAGGTCCTTTCATCCTTTGAAGTAAGTCTGCCGTATGATGACCCGGCTACGTACACGGACCCGTCTGATCCGTACGTGAAGGCGTGCCTTGACGCATACCGGGAAGTATCCGGTGATGATTCCGGACCGCTGATCTCCGGCGGAGTATCCTATTCCAAAGTGTTCGGGCATTGTGTCTCGATGGGACCGGTATTCCCTTATGAAGAGAATCTTTGTCATCAGAGAAATGAAATGTATTCCGCGGACAATGCCGTCAAGGCATTGGAAATCTACTATAAAGCTATCAAGAATCTTCTGGAGGTATCTGAATGAAACCTATGATTGTATTACAGACGGATTTTTCTGAAACCTGGGGAGCTGTCGCGTCCATGAAGGGCGTCATCAAAAAAGTCGACCGGGAATTGGAAATCCAGGATCTTTGTCATAACATCAAGAAATTCGATCCGTTTGAGGCGTCGCTGTCTCTTGCGCGGACTGTTCCGTATTGGCCCGAAGGAACCGTGTTTGTATCCGTGGTGGATCCCGGAGTCGGTACAGAGCGTAAGGCATGTCTGGCGAAACTGAAAACCGGTTCGTACGTTATTACGCCGGATAACGGAACTTTGACCCACTTAAAACATGATCCGGGGATTCATCATGTGCGGGAACTGGATCCGAAGCTTTGCCGGTATCCGGAAAATGAAGAAGTCTCGGTATTCCACGGGCGTGATGTATTCGCGTACACTGCGGCATTATTGGCGTCCGGCATCATTCCTGAAGAAAACCTCGGGAAGAAGTACCCGGTATCCGAAATTGTTGAATGTGAAGAATATCACCGTAATCCGGTATTTGACAAAACCCATGTCAAAGGCTTCTTAATGACCGGGCTTGAACACTTCGGGGGCGTCGAAACCAACATCCTGAACGCGGATTTTGAAAAAGCCGGATTCACGGAAGGAGATCTGTGCCATGTGCGCATCTATCACAATGATTTCCCGGTCTTTGAGAAAGAGGTCCTCTATGCGAAATCGTTCGGATTCGTAAAAAAGGGAGATCCGGTGTTATATAAAGGGTCCGGGAGATATATCTCGCTGGATTGTAACGAAGGAAGTTTTATGAAAACATACGCAGTCGGATTCGGAATCGACTGGGAGGTAGAAATATGGAAGTAAATCATTTGTTGGTATTACAGAGTGACTTTGGATTACAGGACGGTGCGGTAGCGGCAATGACCGGTGTATCTTTAAGCGTGGACCCGACATTACGAGTACACGACCTGACGCACAACATTCCGCCGTTTGATACCTACGAGGCCTCTTTCCGTCTTCTTCAGGCCGTTCCTTATTGGCCCGAAGGAACCGTATTTGTGTCGGTTGTTGACCCGGGCGTGGGTTCCAACCGTAAGTCGGTCGTTGCGCTGACAAAGTCGGGGCATTATATTGTTTCGCCGGATAACGGAACATTAACCCATCTCGGACAGGTTATCGGATTCAGTGAAATCCGGGAAATCTCAGAAGAAGTCGGCAGAAGAAGCAAGAATGCGGCATCCACAACTTTCCACGGCCGGGATGTCTACGCGTATACCGGTGCGCTTCTGGCATCCGGAAAAGTACCGTTTAAAGAAATCGGCGAAAAGGTTCGCGGCGCGAAGTATAAGGTGCTCGAAAGTCTTCCGGCAACTGTCGAAGACGGAAAGATCATCGGAACAATTGAAACTCTGGACGGCAAATTCGGCTCGTTATGGACCAATATCAGCCGTGAAATGTTCGAAGATATGGGAATTCAGAGCGGAGATCAGATTGATGTCACGATTTACAACGGAAAAGCCCGTGCATTCCGCACCGACATTCCTTTCACCCATACTTTCGCGGAAGTGGAAGTCGGTGAAGCTCTCTGTTATGTGAATTCCATGGATCATATCGGAATTGCGATCAACCAAGGAAACTTCTCCAAAGCGTACAATATCGGTACAAGAATTCCATGGAGAGTGGAGTTCTCCAAAAAATAGCATCCGGATCACTGAACAGCGGTTCCCGCACAGCCTTCGTGCCGCAGGTATTTTGTGCATCCTGTTCTGTTTGATGTATTAAGCGGTCAAGTGCCCATATTCTTCATGGAAGAAGAGGGCGCTTTTTGTTATGATATAGGTACTGCAGGAGTAGATATGGACCAATTATCTTTGAACGATGAAAATGATGTTGCAATGCCTTTGGCCAACCGGTTAAGACCGGAGTCTTTGGAAGACTTTGCGGGGCAGAAACACTTGATCGGAGAAGGAATGATTCTTCGCCGCTTAATCGAGAATGACCAGATTACCTCAATGATTTTCTGGGGACCTCCGGGAGTCGGGAAAACTACCTTGGCATCCATTATCGCGGCGAAGACGCATGCGCGTTTTATTAATTTCTCTGCGGTTACCAGCGGTATCAAAGAAATTAAGGAAGTCATGGCAGCTTCCGAACGCGCCAGACTGATGGGTGAGAAGACTGTTTTGTTCGTGGATGAAATACACCGTTTCAACAAGGCCCAGCAGGACGCATTCCTTCCGTATGTTGAACGCGGTTCGATCATCTTGATCGGTGCGACGACCGAGAATCCGTCCTTTGAAGTCAATTCGGCATTATTATCCCGCTGCAAGGTTTTCGTGTTAAAAGAATTATCCGTCGAGGACTTAAAGGAAGTCTTATACCGGGCAATCAAGTCTCCGAAGGGATTCGGTTCGGAACGGCTTGAAATCTCCGATGACTGTGTGGGAATGATCGCGGCGTTTGCCAACGGGGATGCCCGCATGGCGTTAAATACCCTGGAGATGGCTGTGCTGAACGCGGAAACCAAAGACGGAATCATTACAGTCACCAAAGAAAACATCGAACAATGCACCTCCAAGAAATCCCTGTTGTATGACAAGGATGGGGAGGAACACTATAACCTGATCAGTGCGCTTCATAAGTCGATGCGCAATTCCGATCCGGACGCAGCGATGTATTGGCTTGCGAGAATGCTGGAAGCCGGAGAAGAACCTTTATATGTGGCACGCCGGATGATCCGTTTTGCGTCGGAGGATGTCGGGTTGGCTGATTCAAATGCGCTGCGGGTGGCGTTAAATGCCTATGATGCGGCACATTATATCGGGATGCCGGAATGTACGGTGAATCTGGCGCACGCCTGTGTATACCTTTCGATGGCACCGAAGTCGAACGCGCTGGATGCGGGATACATGAAAGCTAAGGAAGATGCCCAGAAGATGATGGCAGAGCCGGTGCCTTTACATATCCGCAATGCGCCGACGAAATTGATGGATGAGCTTGGATACGGGGCAGGATATCAATATGCGCATGACTACGAAGGGCACATCACAAAGATGACCTGTCTGCCGGATTCCTTAAAGGACAAACATTACTACGAACCGTCCGAAGAAGGAATGGAAGCCAAGATCAAACAGCGCCTTGATGCCATCCGGAAATGGAGAAACGAAAAGTAAAATGCCGGGATTATTAAACAGAAGCCTGGTTGCCCTGGCTCACAGACCCTGCCGGGTATTACAGTTCGGGACAACGCCGCGGTTATTGTCTACCGTGGATTTTATGATACAAATCGCGAATGATGAATGCGGCGCGAATGTCGGAATCGCCGTCGTTACGGACCGGGCAAACGATCCGCTTGTCAAACAGGACGGAAGATACACGGTGACCTTTGCGGGGAAGAATCCGTATCCGAATGAGCCGAAGACCCGCATCGTCAGTGCCGTCGAACGTTTTTATGACGCGAACGACAACTATGCGGAGTTTGTGCATGCCGCGGAAAATCCTGAACTCCGCTGGATCCTTTCCGACGCGGGGAAGGAAGGCATCGTATTGCCGGAAGAACGTGCGGAAGATGAACCTCTGTCGTTTCCCGAACAGCTGCTGGCATTTTTGAAACACCGTTA
>CACYEP010000161.1 GCA_902773425.1 uncultured Erysipelotrichaceae bacterium
ATTTCGATGTGTGTCGCAGGAGAAGTAACGGGTCAGCCGGTATTCATGGCGAATCCGTCGCGCATTGAACTCGATAAGAATCAAATCATTTTCGCGCATTGCACATTACCGATCAACATGCCTAAGGATTATACCTGCATGACCCATTATGAGTCGGGAATCGGTGTAGGTTTGCGCGGAACTTTGGCGGAAGGCCCGGTTACTATTTTTAAGACTTCAGGACTTCTTGATAAGCATTACGTCAAGAAGGGCGAACTGATTCAGAACCTGACCGAGCCGACGTTATGCCGCACTCAGATCCGCATTCAGATGGAACCGGGATTCGAAGACTATTATTTGAAGGAATCGATCGGAAACCATCATATGATCGTGCTGGGTGATTACGTGAAGGAACTTGAAGAATTCTACAAGTGGTTCTAGGAGGAAAAACATGAAGAAATTATTGGCTGTGTTTATGGTTTTGGCAGTGATGCTGCTGGCAGGATGCGGAAGTTATACGTTTACCCAGGCGGGAACGGATATTACGATCAAGGCGGACGCGAAGGACGGGGATTCGGGAGATACGGAGTATTTTACGGTCGGTCCGGGCTGCAAGGCCGTTGTCACGCCGAGCTTAACATCCGGTTCCTTGGAAATCGAATATGTGGATTGTGTTGTCTGGCCGGGAGAAAATCCTTCCGATGACGATATCACCAAGCTGGATACCGTGGTAAGCGTGACAGTATCCGGAAACAAGGTATCCGAGATCCCTGTTCCGGCGGGTGACTATATCATCCGTGTTACGGCGAAGGGACAGACCAAGGGAACCGTGAAGTGCGAGATCGTTCACGAGTAATTTAAAACACATAATGCGTACAGGCAGGGTCAACCCTGCCTTTTTTAACGGGATTTTAATGTCCGGCGGAAGGCCTTTAATCCTATCTTAACGGGTTTTTTACGATAATTTAGACATGGAAAGCCTGTTATTGAAGATAAGGTCCTATTTCAGAGACCATGTGAATTCCTTCCGGACGATCTTTTTAGGGTTCGTTGTTTTGGTGCTGGCAGGAGCCTTCCTGCTTTCTTTGCCGATTGCGGAAGCCAGCCGGAACCGTGTATCTTTCATTGACGCGCTTTTTACTTCGACATCGGCCGCATGCGTGACCGGATTGGTTGTCTTTGATACCGCGACTCAATGGTCTTTGTTCGGAAAGACTGTCATATTGATCCTGATACAAATCGGAGGACTGGGTGTTGTGACCGTCGCAATCTTAACCATGATGATGACCGGGAAACGCATCGACATCCTCCACCGCATGACCATGCAGGACGCCATCTCCGCTCCGCAGATGGGAGGCATCATACGGTTCACGAAATTCTTTTTGACCGGAACCTTCGTCATGGAGGGAATCGGGACGGTTCTGTTATGGCCTTCCTTCGCAAAGACAGAAGGCTTTTGGAAAGGTTTGGGGTACGCAGTGTTTCATTCGGTGTCCGCATTCTGCAATGCCGGGTTTGACATTATGGGAAAGGGAAAACCGTTCTCTTCCCTGACTTCATTTGTGTCGAACGGATGGGTGAACTTTGTGGTGATCATGCTGATCGTAATCGGAGGAATCGGATTCCTGACCTGGGATGATCTTCTTCACAACCGGTTCCGGTTCAGGAGCCTTCGCATGCAGACAAAAGTCATCCTGACAAGCACTGCGTTATTGATTGTCGTTCCGTTTGTCTACTTTTACTTTACCGAATGCGCGGGCTTGGACCTGCACACAAGATTCTGGGCTTCGCTGTTTCAGGCAGTCACCCCGAGAACGGCAGGCTTTAACACTGTGGATTACGGAAAGATGTCGGAGTCGAGCTTATTGATCACGGTATCTTTGATGCTGATCGGAGGCGCACCGGGATCGACCGCAGGCGGCATGAAAGTTACGACGGTGGCGGTGATTACTTTGGCGGCCAACGCGTTTCTATCGAGGAAATCCAACGTCAATTGCTTCAACCGCCGCATTGAGCCTTCGGTGATCCATAATGCCTTAACTCTGTTGGTAGTATACGTATCGCTTTTGTTCGGGGGAACCATTTTGATTTCCGCGGCCGAAGGCCTTCCGGTCATAACGACGATGTTCGAGTGCGCTTCCGCGCTGGGCACCGTGGGCCTTACCACCGGAATTACACCGATGCTGCATGATTTTTCAAAGGTGCTGCTGATCGGATTCATGTTTTTCGGAAGAGTCGGAGGAGTTACCCTGGCATACGCGGTCGTATCAAATCTTAAAAAGGATGTAAGTAAGCTGCCCGTGGAAAAAATCACGGTAGGATAGGAGAACTATGAAAAATGTATTAGTCATCGGCGCCGGTCTGTTCGGGCGCTATACCATGAAAAAATTACACGAGCTGGGTCATCAGGTAATGGCTGTTGACCAGGATGAAGAGCGCATCAACAAGGTTCTTCCCTATGTCACCAATGCGCAGATCGGCAACAGCTGTGACCGGGAATTCATGGAAACCATCGGAGTCAGAGACTACGATTTGTGCATCGTGGCCATCGGGGATGATTTCCTGAATTCATTGGAGACTACGTTTTTGCTGTATGAACTGGGGGCACAGAAGGTGATTTCCCGCGCGACCAGTGAGTCCCAGGAGAAATTCCTCTTGCGCAACGGAGCGGATGCGGTGGTATTCCCGGAACGGCAACTGGGAAACTGGACCGCGATCCGTTACAGCTCTGACAACATCTCGAACTACGTCGAATTGATGGACGGATATTCCATCGTCGAAATCAAGGTCCCGGCAGCCTGGGACGGAAAGAAAATCGGGGAAGTGGATGTACGCAAGAAATACGGACTTAATATTCTCGGCTTGAAAAACGGGAAGATGGACA
>CACYEP010000162.1 GCA_902773425.1 uncultured Erysipelotrichaceae bacterium
GCTATGAAAGTTACATTTTTCGGAACAACCACCCTTCTGTTCGATGACGGAACAGACCAGATTTTCTTTGACGCGCATTTTACCAGACCTTCTCTGGTCAAGTATATTTTCGGAAGCGAACCTACGGATACCGCTCTGGCGGATGAATTATTAAAGATTCATCATGTTGACAGGCTGCGTGCCATCTTCGTATCGCATTCCCATCATGACCATGTCATGGACGCACCGTACATCGCGAATAAGACCGGGGCATTTATTTACGGGTCTTCGTCCGCGCTCAATGTAGGACGCGGAGGAAACGTGCCGGAAGATCATCTGATTGAATTCAAGGCGAATGAGACCTACACTGTCGGCAAATTCAAGATCAAGGTTATCCCTTCCCTGCACTCCAAACCGACAATCATCAATAACGACCTCGGTCAGACCATTGACAAACCTCTTGTGCAGCCGGCCAGACTGCGTGACTACAAGGAAGGCGGTTCGTATGATTTCTATGTGGAACATGACGGCAACAAATACCTGATCCGCCCGAGTTTCAACTACATTGAACACCAGTTGGACGGATATTCCGCGGATGTCCTGTTCTTAGGTGTTGCGGGGCTTCAGAAAGCCGATGAGGCAACCGAAAAGAAATTCTTCGAGGAAACCGTGGAGAAAGTCAAGCCGCAGCTGGTTATCCCGCTACACTGGGACAATTTTTTCTCGAGACTGGATGAACCGGTGATCGGAATGCCGCGGTTTGTGGAAAAGACCGAAGTGGTTTTCTTCAAGCTGGCAAAATACTGCGAAGCACACGGAGTTTCCTGCCTGGTGCAGATTCCGCGCACAACGATCGATCTGTAACAAGGAATTCTGTATATGAAATTAGATCCGAAGGCAATGGAGTGGACAAGAGCTCCGAAACATTTCAAAATCACGGATGACGCGGTGACAATCACGACCGTACCGCATATCGACCTTTGGCAAACGAGGTACTATCATTTCCGCAATGATAATGCGCCGGTACTGCAGACAAAGACGGAAGAACTGTATTTTTCATTTATTGTGAAGACGGAATTTGATTCGAAGGTCCGCTTTGATCAGAGCGGAATCGTCGTGTATTTGGATTCCGATAACTGGATCAAGGCTTCGATTGAATATGAAGACGGAAAGATCCAGCGCTTGGGAAGCGTAGTCACCAATCACGGGTATTCCGACTGGGCATCCGTGGATATTGATGCGTCGGTGAAATCGCAATGGTTCCGATTAAGCCGCAGAGAAGACGATTTCTGCGTCGAACACTCGAATGACGGCATTCATTTCAGCCAGATGCGTATTTGTCATCTTTTCGAAGCAAAAAAAGAAATCACCTTCGGAGTCTATGCGTGCAGTCCGGAAGATTCATCGTTTGAAGCAAGGTTCACGGACTTGGAAATAACCGATTGTGCATGGAAGGCACACGACGGACAGAAACCGGATGATTAAGGTTTTGTTTGTGTGCCACGGCAATATCTGCCGTTCCGTGATGGCGGAATATATGATGAAGCATCTCATCCGGCAAAACGGATGGGAGGATCTTTTGATGTGCGATTCCGCAGCGACCAGTTACGAGGAAATCGGCAATACGATCCATTACGGGGCAAAGCGGGAACTGGACCGGCACAGTATTCCGGCAGGAAATCACCGTGCGCGTCATATGAGGCCGGAAGACTACGATACGTTTGATTACATTATCGGCATGGATGAGGAAAATATGTACAATTTGAACCGGTATTATCATAACGATCCTAAGCACAGGATTTTCCTTCTGTTGGGATTTGCGGGAAAGAACCGGGATATCGCAGACCCCTGGTACACCGGGAACTTCCGGGAAACCTATGAAGACCTGGAGGAAGGTCTTGAGGCATTTACGGAGTATTTGAAAAAGAACGCGGTTCTTCCGCAATAATCATCAAAAACCGGCTGGTTTGTCATATAATAATGGCAGAGGGTTACATATGCTGGAGTACTTTTATCTGGATGTTTCAGGTATTACGCCGCGGAACTACGAAATCTCCTTAACGACTTCCATGAATAAGATCTATTACCGTTTTACCTATGAAGCGGATGTATCTTATGTCAGGGAAGGCGAACGTTATTACGGGGATGAGTGGTCCCGGAATTTTGAAGGACTCCGCTTTTATGAATGGGAACCGGAATATACCGCAGACTCCATTGTTGTCGGAGAAGGATACGCGTGGGAAATCTTCTACAAGGAGACCGGCTCCCCTTCCCGCTTCATTAAGGGATTCAGCATGATTCCTCCCAAGTGGAAAGAAATGATCGGGCTGCTGGATGAGCTGGATCCGGAATCTCTTGTGCATGATTTAACAAAATTGCCCGAGTGTAGTGATGTCCGGTGAAACATACTTGGTATAATACAGTCATAGAAAGGGGGACATGATGATGGCAAATTGGGATTTTGAAGATCGCGACAATGACTGGCTGGCAGAAGAAATGCGGCGCGAAGGCTATAATTACCGTGCGAAAACTTCCGGCGGGGTCTTAAAAGCTGCGCATGCGGATGAGGAACACATGTTCCGGGCTGATTGGAAAACCGGAGCAGTCGCCAACAAGGCGCAGCACGAGCGGAACCATGCGCGGATTCACAGCACAACAGGACGTCAGCAGACTTCGCAGAAAGGAATCGTTGACGCAATCGTCACAATTGTATTCTTTATCATCTTTGTTCTATTTTTCATTATCAGTTTCAATAACTTTTTCTAAATAGGGAGGAAACACTATGGAATTCTTAAAATATTTACCTTGGATCATTCTGGCAATCGTCATCATCGCAATCATCCTTTCGTGCCTGGTCGTTGTACCGCAGGCTCATGCGTACATTATTGAACGTTTGGGTGTCTACAGTGCGACCTGGGAAGCCGGTTTGAAATTGAAACTTCCGATCATCGAACGTATTGTCCGCCGCATTTCCTTAAAGGAACAGGTATCGGACTTCGAACCGCAGCCGGTTATCACCAAAGATAACGTAACCATGCAGATTGACTCCGTTGTATACTGGCAGATCTTCGACGCAAAGATGTTCACGTACGGCGTGGAACGTCCGATTGCCGCAATTGAAAATCTGTGCGCTACAACATTACGTAACATCATCGGTGAATTAACACTCGATGAAACCTTAACTTCCCGTGACATTATCAATTCCCGTATCACCAAGATCTTAGACGATGCGACCGATAAATGGGGCATCAAGATCAACCGTGTCGAAGTCAAGAACATCATGCCGCCTACCGCTATCAAGGAAGCCATGGAAAAACAGATGAAGGCTGAACGTGAAAAACGTGAAAAGATCCTTCAGGCTGAAGGTGAAAAACAGGCACAGATCACCACGGCTGAAGGTGAAAGAGAAGCGGCAATCCTCCGCGCAGACGCAGTGAAGGAAAAGAGAATCCGTGAGGCAGAAGGTGAAGCGCAGGCATTACTGGCAGTCCAGAAAGCGAACGCTGACGCAATCCGCTTACTGAACGAAGCCGGCGCATCCGATAAGGTCATCGCGTTAAAGAGCCTGGAAGCGTTAACGAGCGTCGCGAACGGTACGGCTACCAAGATCATCATCCCGAGCGAACTTCAGAACCTCGGCGGTGCGATCCCGACCATCAAAGAACTCTTATCCAACGACAAGAAATAATCGTGGATACGGCCCTGAGAAAGGGCCGTTTTTTTGTGCGAAAACCGATTCGCGTGTACAATAAAATTATGAAAAAATTACGGAAAGATGCGGACGGAATCATACAGGCAGGATCCGCGGAAACTAAAGCCGGCGCGCTGGGATATGTGCCGGTTCACGCCGGGAAGGTCCTTGCCGGTAACACGGAGGATGACGCGGCATACATCGTGAAAGCGGTCCTTGAAACCGGAAGGAATACTTCAGGTCCGGCTGCCCTGTTTTTCGATTGTGAATCACCGGAAAATTCCGATGAGAAGACTGCGCAAGCCGCAAACCGGAATCTGGCACATACACCGGCCTATGTTTTCCCGGTGCAATCCGGACAGATTTGTGCCCTGTATTTTCCTCTTTCCCCGCTTACACCGTTCCGTGTGAATAAATCAAGGACTGATCTTCACGAGGTACGCGCGCTTTATGAACGGGCGTTTCCGGCGGATGAACGGATGCCCTTTCGAAGTCTTTTAAAATATTTGGACAATGACCGTGTCATGACGGTGTACGCGTCGTGCGGGGAACTGATCGGATTTACCTACACCTTCCGTCATGAAGACATGATTTATTTAGGATACTTTGCGATTGAGGAAGACTGCCGTTCCTATGGGTGCGGAAGCGAAGTCTTAAGGCAGCTGATCCAGGACAACCCGGGAATGCGCATCATCATTGACATTGAAAAAGAGGATCCGGGAAATCAGGAAACTGTCACCCGCAAGAACTTCTACCGGAGGGCAGGTTTTGCGGAAACGGAAGTCGCCTACCGGTTTTACGGGGTCGACTACGAATTGATGGTTTACGGCGGACATGCCTCCGAAGAAGATTGGGACCATTTGGCGAAGGCCCACTGGGGAGGCATGATCAAGATGCCGGTATATTATGAGAAAACGGAGGACAGTCTATGATCTGGGTGATTGTGCTTGCGCTGATCGCGGGATTTGCGTTGTTTATGTATAAGATGTTTATGGGATTTGCCGGAAGGCCGGAAGAGGCACCGAGAGTTCTTCCGGAAAAAGATTCGCCGTGGTATGAATTCACGAGAGATTACTTCACATCGGTTGAAACGGTGAATTCGTCGGCGCATGAGAATCTTGTGATCACATCGGATGACGGATGGAAGCTCCGCGGGAAACTGTTCAGGACAAGGCCGGATAACGATCATGTCGTAATCGGATTTCATGGGTATCAGGGCTCTGCGGAGGCGGATATCCTGCGGTTTTCCAAAATGTATGAACATGCGGGATATGATTATCTGGCAATCTCCGAACGCGCGCAGAACGACTCGGAAGGAAAATATGTCACATTCGGTGTCAAAGAAGCCGAAGACGGAATCCTATGGTGCAGGGAAATCCGGAAGCTGTACGGAGAGGATGTCACGGTGTTAATCCATGGGGTCTCCATGGGTGCCGCGACAGTTTTACTCATGAGCGCCGATCCGGATCTTCCGGAGAATGTGAAGGCAGTCATTTCGGATTGCGCGTATGATTCCATGATGAATCAGGCCAAGCACACAATGTCCAAGTATCCGGCAGGTGTGCTGGATGTGATGTTAGGAATCATGGACCTTTATGCCAAGGTTTTCGCAGGTTTCCGTTTAAAAGATGCGGCGCCGGTCAAAGTGATTCCGGGATCACGTATACCGTGTCTTTTTGTGCAC
>CACYEP010000163.1 GCA_902773425.1 uncultured Erysipelotrichaceae bacterium
AAGAAACTTGCGAGCATGCGGCATCGGTTGTAGATGCGGCGAATAACAAGCTTACTCCGGAAAAGGTCAACGATAAGAATGTCGCGTGGACCTACTATGCGAAGTTCGATATCAACCGTACAGATCTGATTGTCCGGATCAAGTCGGATACGAATACGCAGATCGGTCCGTCTTACCAGAGCTACAAGTTCCATGTTGTAAGCAACGCGAATGTAACAGGAAAACCGATCGCGCTGGATATTGTGATCGATAATAATGCCTTCCGTCAGGATGAAGAAGGTTATTGGTACGCGAGAATCAAGGATGTTCCGGTCGGAACGTATACGGCGAATGAGATCGGCAGCTGGAGTTGGAGATTCACGGATGATGCAAACAATCACACGGATACTGTAGTCATGGATTGGGCAAATCCTGCAGCAGAATACAAACTTACATTTAACTACACAGTCATCAACCGCAAATGGCTAAGCGGTTCAGACTATGGGGAATATGGAAATTAAAGGCAGGTGAACCTCATGAAGAAAAGATATAAATTGAGAATTCAAGTGAAACTTGCGTTAGTTGCGATTCTGTTGTCGTTGGTATGTGTTGTCGGTACGACTCTTGCGTATCTGCTGGATACTTCAAGCGCAGTCACCAACACTTTCAATCCGGCATTCGTAGACTGCGAGGTTCAAAGCGATTCCAGTATCAAGAACATCTCCGATATCGATGCGTATATCCGTGCCGATGTCGTGGTGACCTGGAAAGATGCGCAGAAGAATATCTACTATGAAAAACCGGAAGTTACGCTTTTAGCAGATGATGCGAATTGGACGAAAAACGGAGACTACTACTATTACAACGGTACGGTTTCTCCGGGTAATTCGACATCCGCATTGATCAAATCTGTTGAAGCGAAAAGCACAGCGCCGGAGGGATACACCTTAAGCGTAGAGATCATTGCGGAAGCAATTCAGGGCGATCCTGAAGCAGCTGTACAAGAAGCCTGGGGCTATGCCCCGGCAGGTAACTAGGAGGTGCTTATATGAAATTCATGAAATCATTCCTCGCAATCCTCTTAGTATTCGGATTATTTAACGGAAATATTGTTCACGCGGAAGAATCCAACGTTTCCTTCGAAGGAGAAGAGAAGGGCTTCGTATTTACCGCAGACGGCAAGGAAGTCACCGATCTTTTCCGGGATTTCAAGAACTGCATGCCGGGTGATGAACTTACCCAGGAAGTTGTAGTCAAGAATACTTCGGAAGATACCGTGAAGATCTGGCTGCGCGCTGTTGCGCATGATGACGAGAAAAGCCCGTTATCTCCGGAAGTCGCGGAAACCGAAAAAGATACCGCAACCATGGAAGAGTTCCTCAAACAGTTAAAGATGGAAGTCAAGAACGGTGAAGAGACGATCTACGGCGAAACGACACCGGATCAAACCGAGAAGTTAACGGAGAACGTATTGCTGGGACAGTTCGCACCGGGCGAAGAAACAACCTTAACGGTTACCCTGAAGGTACCGGCGGAGCTCGGAAACGAATACGCGTTCCGAAAAGGCGAAGTCGACTGGATCTTCACTTCGGTCAAGCTGATTGATGTCAAAGTCACTAAGGCATGGGACGATGATCAAAACCGTGACGGCTTCCGTCCGGAAGAAGTCACTGTGCATCTTCTTAAAGACGGAGAAGACACCGGATCGTCTGTTACCTTAACGGCGGACAAAGAGTGGACGGATACCTTCAAGGATCTTGAACAGTCCGATGCCGAACATGACTATGTTTATACCGTGAAAGAAGACGTCCCGAAGGAGTATACCGAAAAGTATGACAAACTGGATGATGACGGTTACGAATGGCTCATCACCAACCATCATGACTCGGAATTAATCGAAAAGATTACGGTCAGGAAGGAATGGAACGATGATCAAAACCGTGACGGCAAGCGTCCGGAATCCGTACATGTCGTATTGCTCGGAAACGGAGAAACCGTCCGGGAAGCGGACTTAAATGAAAAGAACGAATGGACTGCTGTCTTCGAAAATGTCTATCTGAGAGAAAACGGCAAGGAGATCGAATACACGGTCAACGAAACCGGCAAGTTAGACGGATACGAACTGGAATCCATCGAAGGCGATAAGGAAAAGGGCTTCGTGATCACCAACAAGCATGTCTCCGATACTTCCGTGGAAATCCGCGGTCAGAAGACATGGGATGATGCGAACAACCAGGACGGCATCCGTCCGGAATCCATTGAGGTCACGCTGCTCGGAAACGGTAAGGAAGTTGCCAAGAAGACCGTTACCGCGAAGGACAATTGGTCCTATGAATGGAAAGATCTCTACCGCTATGAAGAAGGCAAAGAAATCAAGTACGAAGTGACTGAAAAAGCGGTCGAAGGTTATGAAACCAAGATCGACGGCTATAACATCACCAATACCCATGAACCGGAAACGGTGGATATCACGATTGATGTGAAGTGGCAGGATGAAGACAACAAAGACGGTTTCCGTCCGGATGAAGTCACAGTGACAATCACGGACGGTGACGGAAATGTCGTCAAGGAAGTCACAATCGGAAAAGACGATGACTGGCATACGGTTGTCGAAGATCTTCCGAAGTACAAAGACGGAAAAGAAATTGTTTACATCGTAAACGGTCATGCGGTCAAGGAATACTCCAAGATGCAGTCCGGCGATATGAACAAGGGCTTCGTAATTACCTACGTTCATATTCCGCAGACCGGTGTCATCGGAGAAAATATCAGCGGATGGATCTTCGCGGGAGCCGGTGCGGCACTCGTGATCATCCTCTTACTGATTCTCTTGAAACGTAAAGAAAACGAAGAAGCTTAACAGGATCAAAGGCCGGGTTCTTCCGAATCCGGCCTTTATCTCCTGTATAAGCTTTCTGCCAGGAAAGGATAATACAAATACCACGCTTATGAGTGAATGGATCTTACAATACGCAGTCTATCTCACGGTAGCCGCGGGAATTCTCGTCGGAGTTCCGGTGGTCCTGTACGCAGGATATAACTTCGGAAAACCGCGCATGATGTCCGTGATCTTCGCATGCGTATATTACTCGTTTGTAAGCGTGATCTCTGTATTGCTGTGGGCGTCGTTGGAGAGTTTGCTGTTTTCCGGCAAATGGTCCTTCGGCTCCGTATCAACGTATGGAATCTATATCATCGCACCGCTGTTCCTATGGCTGTATCCGGCCGGAAAACAGCGCGCATCCTTCTATGACGCGTATGCGCTGTATGCAGGACCTTCGATGGTATTGCAGAGGATCCGGTGCATCTTGAACGGATGCTGCCAAGGGAAAATCATTCCCGGATCGGAGATCAGGTGGCCGGCCAGGGAAGCCGAGATCCTGTTCTACATTATGATGAGCATCTTCTTTCTGAAACTCATCAAAGAAAAACGTCATACCGAAGGAGATTTGTTTCCAAGACTTATGATCTCCTACAGTATCTTCCGGTTTACAGCCGAATGGTTCCGGGAAGGAACAGGAATCATTCATCCGGCACACTTATGGTCCGTATTGGTATGTATCATCGGCTTAAGTATCTATTTGGAAATTCGTAAGAAAACCCAGACGGGGAGGTAGGAAGTATGTTGAAAAGTGTATTATCGAGATTTGTAAAGATGATCGTTGCAGCGGCCATCATTGTGGGGATGATGCCGAAGATGACAACACAGATTTATGCTGCGGGAGTATCCGGCTTCAATATCGCAGGGTTAACCGCGGACTATGAAGGGGGTACGTGGTCTTACAGCGGAGGAACATTATCCGGAAGCGCTACGACAACTTCCAGCACTTCATGCGGCAGCACAACGTACACTCCGCAAACGTCTACGCTGACCTTGACCAATAACAGCGGCTCGAAAAAAGTATTGTCATTTAATTATTCAAAACTTGAGTTAAACGGCGGGACAGTGACGGTTGCAGGAACTCAGGTAGGATCGGACGGAGTATATACCAAGCCGCTCGATAACGGAGCAAAAATCACGGTTGTAATTACTTCTGCAAGTAATTCGGAGGGAACGACGTCGGTTAAACTTTCAAATATCGAATTAGGAAATAAGCAGGTATCCGTTACATTTAAACTCCCTGAAGGGAACGGATCTTATACCGTAAACGGAAAAGCAATTACTGAAGAGACAGTTGTTTCGCAGGATTCTTCCGAACCTTTTGCGTTGGTCGGCGCTGTAGTATCCGGCAATAAGATTATCGGTTGGTACGACGCGACGAATCAACAATATTTAGATTATTTCCACCTCTCCTACAATGCATATATCACCGAAAACATCACTGTTTATCCGGTGTTTGCTGCACTGAACAGTCCTGTTTGGCAGGCCGGAGCGCAGGTGTTTACGGATTTGAATGAAGCAATTTCCTATTCCGTGAGCAATGGCCTTTCATTAATCACATTGATTTCAAACGGTACATTGGCTTCGGGAAACTATACGGTTCCAAGCGGGAAAACGGTGTTAATTCCGTTCAATGATGCGAAAACGGTTTATACGGATAAACCGGAGGTTGTATACAATACGTATGTTACACCGACGGCATTCCGTACTTTAACTATGGCTTCCGGGGCAACTCTCAACGTCGAAAACGGCGGTGCTGTTTGCTGCTCAGGAAAACTGTCGTCTAAAGAGCAATTTGGCGGATGGAACGGCACTCCGACAGGTCCGGACGGACGGATTAATATGAATTCCGGAAGTAAGATTACTCTGGAAAACGGCGGGAAGTTATATTGCTGGGGTTACATTTATGGAAGCGGTTCGGTGGAAGCAAAATCGGGTTCTGCCGTATATGAGGCATTCCAGATCAAAGACTGGCGCGGCGGTACCGCGACCAGCAACGTTTATGAATATGCTTTCATTTTTAATCAATACTATATCCAGAATATTGAGGTGCAGTTGATGCTCCATGCCGGTGCATCGGAAAAGCTTTATACTTCAGTAAATGCGTTAAGCAGTGCTTATCCGTTGGCTGCGACTTTTGTCGGTTCCGGAGGAATGTTCAATATAACCGGCGGGTACATGGTGAAGGACTATGTCGAAAGCAAAGACCGTCTTGAGCTGGATATTTACGGGAATGCTTCGCTTACACCGATGACTTTAAGCGGTCTTCCAATGATTGGCAGCGTTAGTACGAGCGATTATATTCTCCCGATTACCAGCAACATTACGATTAATATTCACAGCGGAACTACAAATGTTACTCAGGATGTTGAACTTCTTCCGTCTGTTGAGGTGAATATCGATGAAGGAGCGGAATTGACTGTTCCTACCGGGAAACGCTTCTATGCGTATGATAACGATGACTGGAAGAACTTTACCGGAAAAGCACGCTTGTATGTGATCGGTTATTCGGTCGCTAACGGAACTGTGGCAAAGCGTACTGCAGCGTCCTTGACGGATTCGAAAATCAATGTCAACGGGACGGTGAATGTATCCGGGAACCTGTATACTTCTTTAGGAGGCGCAAATATTACGAGCTCGGATAAGACCGGGGAAGTTATATATAATTCTGCAGTTAGTTCAAGCGATTCAACCATCCAAGAGATGGAAGGAAACGCGACGAAGACTAATGTTACTTTCAACCCGGCGAGACTGCATAACGGAGTAAATACAAATCAGTATGCAGGCACGGATGAAGAATATACGAATACTGCAGGCAGTGCCGCAAACACTGTATTCTTCTATTGCGCGGCGCATGATAAATGGGAAACCGGCGGATATACCATAACCTTCCATGCGAATGACGGAACGGATGCGAGTGAAACTCAGAATGTATGTGCGGGTGAAAACGCATTGCGCAAGAATGCGTTTGTGTATGCCAATCATGAATTCGAGGGCTGGAACACCAAGGCGGACGGCACAGGCGATGCGTATGAAGATGAACAGAAAGTTACTTTGACAAAAGACTTGGAGTTATTCGCACAATGGGAAGAACACGTTCATGATTATGAAGAAGAGTGGACATGGACCGGAAACGATAAGGATGGATATACCGCCGCAAGTCTTACATTGACCTGCAAGACGAATCCGGAACACACCAAGACGTTGGAGGCCGTGATTACTCCGGAAGTTGCCGAGGCAACCTGCGAACAAGCAGGCAGAAAGGTATATACCGCGGCTGCAACCGACCCGGATGACAGCAAGCAATACGAAGATACCAGGACAGTTGAGGTTCCTGCGCTGGGTCATAACTACGGGGAGCCGACGTATGTCTGGAAAGAAGACAATTCGGAAGTAACCGCGTCCAGAGTTTGTAGGAATAATCCGGAACATGTCGAAACCGAAACGGCGACGACAACTTCGGAAGTTACAAAAGCTGCGGCCTGCGAAGGAAAGGGCGAGACAACCTATACCGCAGAGTTTGAGAACAAAGCGTTCGCAGCGCAGACTAAGACGGCGGAAATCCCGGCAACAGGACATGCGTACGGAGAAGTTACATATACTTGGTCAGAAGATAATTCTTCCGTAACAGCGAAGGCTGTCTGCGCGAATGATCCGGAACATGTTGTAACGGAGACTGCAGAAACCTCCTACA
>CACYEP010000164.1 GCA_902773425.1 uncultured Erysipelotrichaceae bacterium
ATGAGTTACTCTTCGAAAGTATATCTGGATCCGGAAGATAAAGTCATCACGATGGAAGTCGTAGACGCCAGGGAGGGAAACGATGCGTTCCATCTGCGCGCTCTGGATTACAAGACACCTGTCAAGATCAACAACAGCGGGGTTATTGTTTCCGAAAAGTTCGCGCAGTCTTACGGTATTAAGGCCGGAGACTACATCACTGTGGAATCTTCCAACGGCATCAAGGCCGATGTGAAGGTGAATGATATCTGCGAGATGTATTTCCAGCACTATCTGTATATTTCAAGTGATTATTATGAGGCGGTTTTTGAAGAACCGGTGCACTCGAATGCGATCCTGGTGAAAACGGCATCCGGGGAAAATCTGGAGAATTCCTTGAAGGACGTGACGGGTGTTGAAAGTATCGTCGACTTAACAACCCTGACCGAACAGTTCAACATCATGATTGAGGCTTTGGACTACATTATCCTGGTAATCATTGTGACGGCCGGTGCCTTGGCATTTGTCGTATTGATCAATCTGACCCAAGTGAATATTTCCGAACGTGTAAGGGAAATCGCCACTCTGAAGGTTTTGGGATTCCGCGCTCCGGAAATCAATTCGTACATCTTCAAGGAAATCTTCCTTCTTTCGATCATCGGAGGAATCATCGGGCTGCCGCTCGGAACGGCTGAACACGGGTTTGTCATGAACGTGCTGAACATGGAGATGATCAAGTTCGGGCACAATGTTAAGCCGTTAAGCTATGCGTATGCGTTCGGGATAACGATTTTGTTTACTGTGATCGTATTGCTGCTGACAAGAAAGACGCTCCGTAAGATCGAAATGATCGAATCTTTGAAATCCGTGGAATAAACGCGCAATTAACCGCTTGACCGTGGTCTTTGCGCGTTTTTGCGTTATGATGTATTTGGAGAAAACTATGCGTAGGACCCGGCAGAAATACATTCGGATTTTGATCATTTGCGCGGCAGGAATCTTATTGGCAACACTCCGGGAAAAAATGCCGTCTCTTTTCATCTTGCCGAAAAAGCCGGTGGTGTATCTTGGCATCTGTGTGTTTTGGGGGCTCAGTCTGAGAAGGCGCATCATTCCGTACACAATGCGGCATATGCTGGTGACGGGAGCGTTTCTGCTGGGATTTTTATTTGTCGTACAGACGTTGCGCTATGAAAATCCGATGGCGGAAGAATATGCTGTTTCGGTATATCTTTGGTATTTGTATTATGTTCCTCTGATCATGATTCCGTTATTTTCCTTCTATTCATCCATGTGCGTCGGGGAAGAACCGGATTCCGATCCGATCCGCAGATGGCTTTGGCTGATGATTCTCGCGGTTGCCTTATGTATTCTGGTATTTACCAACAATTCCCATCAATGGGTATTCCGTTTTGCGGAGAGAATCGGCTTGGAACCTTATACACATGGATTTATGTATTATGTCATCGTGGTTTGGATCGTTTTGTGGTTTGCGGCATCCATTTGGAATTTCTTCCGGAAATGTACGGTTGCCTCGAGAAAAAAATATGTCTGGGTTCCGATGGCTGTGCTGGGATTGGAAGTTCTGTATTCGATTCTGAACGTAACCGGGGTATTGAATCATGTGAAAATCATTGATTTGATTGGTTTGAAATTCCAGGAGGTGTTCTGTCTTACAGTCATTATCTATTTTGAATCCTGTATTAATCTCGGGTTTATTCCGTCCAACAACGGATATGAAGAACTCTTTACGTATTCGGCCGTAAATGCCAGTATTGCGGATGAAAACAAGGATGTCATTTATTATTCGCCGAAACAGCGCATTCTGTCCGACGAAGAAATGGAACAGGCAAACACCGCGCCGCTGTACCTCGATGAAAACACGGTGGTGCGAAGCCATAAAATTCATGGCGGAAGAGTATATTGGTCAGATGATCTGTCATCGCTGAACCAGATTCAAAAGGCATTAACGAAACTGAGAGACCGCCTTCTGGATGATAACGAACTGCTGAATGCGCAAAACCAGATCATCGAACAACAGACCCAATACGCAACGAAAAACCGCCTCTATGATACGATTGCGGAAATCGTGACGCCGGATGCGCAGAAAATCTCCAAGATCCTGCGCAAGAAACCGAAGGACAGAAACGACCTGGAAAACCGTTTGATGCGCGCCACGGTTTACGGTATTTTCATCAAGCGCCGGGTCAACCTGGAATTGATTCATGACCGCTCCGAAAAGATTTCTGTCAAGGAACTGTATCTTTCGGTTAAGGAAGCGCTCGACAACCTGACGTTTATGAATATTCATTCGTATATCGAAATGGACCGGGACCGCGTCTTATCCGGAGAAAACCTGATCGGCGTATACGAGTTCTTTGAACAGGTAATCCTGAAATATTTGCCGGAGATTCAGGTCATTATGGTGCACGTACCGAAAAAAGAATCTTTTGAATTCACTGTGGAACTCGGAAACCGTGATGCGTGGGATGTGATCCCGGAAGAAGAATTGCGTCATTTCCCGGGAAATGTGACTGTAACAGCCGAAGATAACACGCTGATGTACCGGCTGGAAATACCGGAAGAAGGTGTTATCGCATGACGGTGCAGGATTTGCTGAATTCACACAGCCCGGCAGTCATGGCAGTCATGGTCACCGCTGTCACTTTGGTGGTATTGTTTGTGTATGCCCTGGCAAATGAAGTCGAAGAGAAGCGCAAACTGTATATCATTGTCCTGACGGTTCTTTTGTGCTTTGTTACAAACACCGTATATGCTGCATTAGGGCGTGTGCCGGTGCCCAACGGCGCCCCGCTTCCAGAAATATTCCGCATGATCCGATCTATGAAGATGACGCAAGTCTGGGCTCTTTTGTCGATTCTGGCATTCGCGAGTATCATCAAAATTGTTTCTGCGATCAATTTCCGGAGCCGCAAAATCAGCGCCATGTCTTTCAAAGAAGGTTTTGACGCATTGCCGGAAGGAATCTGTGCATATTATGAAAACGGCTTGTGCATGCTGGTGAATCCTCTGATGAACCGGTTATCGCATAAACTGTTCGGCCTCCCGCTATCGGACGGAAACCGGTTTTATGATTTGGTGCGCAAAGGCGTTACCGCGGAAAAGGCCCGGTGCATTGAAAACGGGGATCTTCCGATCTATGAAACCGGGGAAGGAACCGTATACGCGTTCAAGCGTTTTATCCATGATACTCCGGAAGGAAAAGTATATGAAATCATCGCAACAGATATCACGAATGAATACGGATTGAACCGGGAACTTCATGAGGAAATCCGGAAACAGCAGGACCTGAACCGGCGCTTGAAGGAGTTCGGCTCCATGGTGGAAGAAATGACGGTCGAAAAAGAAGTTCTGGAAGCGAAGACTCATGCGCACGATGTCATGGGAAGACTGATTTATTCCACGAGGCGTGCGCTGCGCGAAGGAAGTGCCGAAGAGAAGAAAGACGAATTGCTGGAAGGGTGGAAGACCATCCTGCCGCTGCTGGAAAATAAAAAGTCCGAAAGCGATTCGGACACATTAAATGATTTGTATGAAGCCGCGGATACCGTCGGTATGAAGGTGACGGTCGACGGAATGCCGGATTCATCCAGGGAACACCAGCGTATCTTCCTGGCAGCCGCGATGGAATGCTTGCTGAACGCGTTCCGCCACGGAAATTCCCGCACCATGTTTGTAACGATCCGGAAAGAAGGACAGTTTACGGAATATCAGTTCAAGAATGACGGGGACAAGCCTAAAGGGAAAATCCAAGAAGGCGGGGGCCTGACTTATTTACGGAGACAGGTCGAACAGTCCGGAGGGGATATGACGGTAGAATATGAGCCGGAATTTGCGGTAAAGATCCGTTTGCAAAATCAACAGGAGGATAAAGAACATGAGTAATCCGATACTGACATTACAGAAGTTTGAAGAGTTCTGCGAAAAAGAGCGGACTGTGCCCTATTCAAAAGAGGAATGGAACGGTATCGTGCTGATCGGGATCGACCGGTATACCAAAGTCCGTTCCCGAATCGGTTTTACCAAAACAGAAGAACTTACGGAAAAACTGGGAGAGCAGCTCAGTGCATTCGCGTCGGACAATGTGATTATCAGCCGTTTCGCGGACGGCATCTTTATCATGGCGCTTCATCATCTGAAAAACCGTGAAGAAATGACGGCGTTATGCGAGTCGATTCATCAATCCGTCAAATTGCAGGATCCAAACCGGAATCCGGTTACTGTCAGTATGTGCGTGGTGCGCTGTTACCACGAAGGCTACAGGTGCTATGCGGACAAGGCGCTGCGCGGATTGGAAGAGGACACTGAAGAAGGGAACCGTATCATCTACTTTGATGAACCGGAGCGCCGCGAAAAGGTTCGGGTCATGGTAGTGGAGGATCAGGAACTTCCAAGACAGCTGTTTGAATCGTACATCCGTTCCAGCGCGAAGTACGAACTGGCATATTCGATCCGCAATGCGGATGCAGCCTACTTTTACGCATCCCAAGGCAATGTGGACCTGATCTTGATGGATGTAGTGACTGACCGCGGCGCGAACGGACTGGAAGCTTCCGAACGAATCAAAAAGGCTTTCCCGAAAATCAAAATCATTGTGGTTACTTCCATGCCGGAAGTGACTTATTTGGAACGCGCCAGAGAAGTCGGCGTAGACAGTTTCTGGTACAAAGAAGTAGACGAGACACCGATCTTAAAAATCATGGACCGTACGATGGCAGGCGAATCCATCTACCCCGATAACACGCCGGAAGTTATCCTGGGCACGGCATCCAGTTATGAATTTACCGACCGTGAGCTCAGCATTCTCCGCGAATTGATGAGCGGTGCCAGTAACCAGGAAATCGGAAAGAAACTGTATCTCTCTCCGGCTACCGTGAAATACCATATCGCGAATATGCTGACGAAGACCGGATATAAAAGCCGCACCGAATTGGCAGTACGGGTAAGAGAAAGCGGATTGATCATTCCGGACAGAACCGATGAATCATAAAAAAGCCCGCCGGACATGTTTCCGGCGGGTTTATCACGCGGTTAATCTTGGCGGGATAATTCTTTTTCTTTTTCCTTTTGTTCCTCTGTCTTATGGAATGTCCAATAGATGAGTGTAGGTAAATTGATCCACCAAGGGTTCGGAGCATCATTTCTGTACTTATAAGCACATCCTAAAATAATCAGAGAGAGCAGAACCCAAAAGAGCCAGTACGGACCTGTATTATTCCGCAAACAGAGAAGAAATATTACGCACATGGTGAGAAAATATTTCCACCCCTGATCTTTGCAGAAAATCTCCAGCAGGATAATTGTAGCCAACCCGATCATCAGCTCAATGAATTTTCTTTTGACAATCGGACTTAAACTGTTAAACCAATTCTTCATAGCCTAATTAATTCCATCATCAACGGTTTTCGCGTTAACGATGACCTCCGGATCAATGCTTTCGTACGGATAGCACATGTTGTCGTCTGCATGAATGTCGGTAATTGTGGCGGTCAACAAGATGAACATTGCCGGCACTGCTGCTAAAAACTTCTTCATTTTTTACCTCCTCATTTCAGTCAGCACAAACGGTATCCATAATACCGTAAAAATTATTATAGTCCTGTCAGAATACTATTGCTGGAAAAAAACGGGGATGTTTTTTGTATATTCTTGATTTTTGAGGCATGAAAAATCTGTGTGAAATCTTTCGGAAAAGACTTTACAAGTTCCGGAAAATGGACTATCTTTATCACAACAGTACGAGATACTGTTCCCGTGAATTTTTAAGACGGTACAGAGAGACC
>CACYEP010000165.1 GCA_902773425.1 uncultured Erysipelotrichaceae bacterium
AGATATGAAAGAATTTATCGGAAAAGATTTCTTGCTGAGCAGTGAAACCGCAAAGCACCTTTACCACGATTATGCGGCAAAGATGCCGATCATTGACTATCATTGCCATATTTCCCAAAAGGAAATCTATGAAAACAAGCAGTTCAAGACCATTACCGAAGTATGGCTCGGTGGAGACCATTACAAATGGAGACAGATGCGCGCAAACGGAATCGATGAAAAATACATCACCGGCGACGCGAGTGACTTGGAAAAGTTCAAGGCTTGGGCAAAGACTCTGTCCCATTTGATCGGAAATCCTTTATACCATTGGTCTCATTTAGAATTACAGAGATATTTCCACATTTATGAGCCGCTGACGGAAGATAACGCGGAAGATATTTTCAACCGCTGTAATGAAGTATTAAAGACTCTTACAGTGCGCAAGATCCTTGAAGAATCGCATGTAAATATCATCTGCACAACGGACGATCCGTGTGATGATCTGCATTATCACAAACTTCTGGCAGAAGATAAGACGCTTCATACGACGATTGTTCCGTGCTTCCGTCCGGATAAGGCGAACAACATCGAAAAGCCGGATTATCCGGACTATGTCCGCCGCCTGGAAGAAGTGTCCGGAAAGAAAATCGGTTCCTTTAAAGATCTTTGCGAAGTAATTGATGCACGCATTGATTTCTTTGAATCCATGGGATGCCGCGCAAGCGACCATGCGCTGGAATACGTCATGTATTATCCGGCAAGCGAAGAAGAAATCGAAGCCATCTTCGCAAAGCGTTTGGCAGGCGAAGGTGTTACCAGAGAAGAAGAACTCAAATTCAAGACAGCATTCATGCGTCATCTTGCGTCGGTATATCACAAAAAGAATTGGGTCATGCAGCTCCATTACGGATGCAAGCGTGACAACAACAAGGCAATGTTCGCAAAACTCGGACCGGATACCGGTTATGATACGATCAATAACTACGCTCCGAGCGCGGAAATGGCGGATTTCTTAAACAGTTTAGATGTGGAAGGAAATCTTCCGAAGACTGTTATCTATTCCCTGAACCCTGCAGACAATGCGGCAATTGTCACAACGATGAACTGCTTCCAGGGGGACGGCATCCGCGGAAAACTCCAGCACGGATCCGCTTGGTGGTTCAATGATCACAAGCTGGGAATGCTTGAACAGATGCAGACTCTCGCAAATGACGGAATGCTGGCGAACTTCATCGGGATGCTGACGGATTCGAGAAGCTTCCTGTCCTATACGCGTCATGAGTATTTCCGCCGCATTCTCTGCGAATTCATCGGTTCATTAGTTGAAAACGGTGAATACCCGAACGACGAGAAACTGCTGAAAGAAATCGTTGAGGATATTTCGTACCGCAACGCGGTCCGTTACCTCGGATTTGATGATTAAAGTTCAATCCCGGGAATTTGCCGGCTTGGATGATGCCCTGAAGTATTGCGAAACCCTTGAGGAAAGCGGACGCATCATCGACTTGAACGGGACCGTGATAAAATGTCAGCTTGAAATTCCGGTTACCGGCGTACGTTTAAAAAACGGAGTAATCGAGAATGACTACGGCGCCTATGAGATGATGGAGGACGGATTCAAAAGGGGAACGTTCCGCTCATATACTTTGTATATCAGCGCAGACCGAGTCTCTCTTGAAAACATGGTGATCCGTAATACATCCGGTTATCACAACGGGCAAGCCATTGCGCTGATGGTTGACGGGGATGAATTTACGGCGGAACATTCCGTTATCTCTTCGTACCAGGACACTCTGTTTATTGCGCCGTTACCGGAACACGAGTATGAGGCACGGGGATTTGTCGGACCGCTTGAAAATAAATCAAGGGAATTCCGGCACTCCGTATTCTCTGATTGCCTGATTGAAGGCTCCGTAGACTTTATCTTCGGGGGAGGATTCGGATATTTCTCGAAATGTGAATTCCGTTCCAGGAATATTCATTCGGGAATCAACGGATACGTCTTTGCGCCGAGCACTCCGCCGGATCAGCCTTATGGATTCATCGCTGATAACTGCAGGTTTACCGCAGAAGAAGGCATGGAAGAATCCGTATATCTGGCAAGGCCTTGGAGGGATCACGCGAAATGCCTGATTGCGGATTGCGCGGTCGGTCCGCATATCAAAAGCGAGGGATACAGCGATTGGAATAAGTCGGATGCGCGTATTACCTCGGAATTTAAGGAATTCGGCAACCGTTGCGCAGGGAACTGCAGAAGGGCTGACTGGATAAAAGAAGTTACAGATGAAGATATCAAATATATTCATATTTTAAGGAGGAACAATCTATGAACGATATTTGCAAGAAGATTCATGATATCGGTATTGTACCGGTTATCGCACTGGACTCGGTAGAAGATGCCGTACCTCTGGCGAAGGCGTTATGCAAGGGCGGATTACCCGCTGCGGAAGTTACTTACCGCACGGCTGCGGCGCATGACGCGATGGTTGAAATGCGTAAAGCCTGCCCGGATATGATTATCGGCGCAGGAACCGTATTAACAAAAGAACAGGTTGATTCCGCATTGGATGCGGGCGCGCAGTTTATCGTTTCTCCGGGTTTGAATCCGGAAATCGTGAAATACTGCATTGAAAAGAATGTACCGATTATTCCGGGCACCGGCAATCCGTCGGATATTGAAGCGGCGATGTCGTTTGGCCTGGATGTTGTAAAATTCTTCCCAGCAGAACCTTTGGGCGGCATTAAGATGATCAAGGCGCTGGCTGCACCGTACAACAAGATCAAATTCATGCCGACCGGCGGAGTAAAAGAGTCCAACATCAATGATTATCTGAATGAGCCGATGATCGTCGCGTGCGGCGGTACCTGGATGATCGATAAGAAGGCAATCGCGGAAAAGAGCTTTGACAGAATCGAAGAGCTTACCCGCGGCGCAGTCAACACCATGTTAGGCATCAAGCTTAAACATATCGGTGTCAACGAAGAAAACGGAAACGGTCTCGAATTGGCGAAAGCGTTCGCGGCGTTCTTCAGCGGCTCCGTCCGTGAAACTTCCAAGGGATGGTTCGGATCGGAACTGGTGGAAGTTATGGCTGAAGCGAAAGCACGCGGCAAATACGGTCATATCGGCGTACAGGTAAATAACGTTGACAGAGCGAAGAGATACTATGAAGCGTTAGGTTATGCGTTTGATGAATCTTCCGCATCCTACGATGATAAGGGCAACCTGAAACTGATCTACTTCCGCGATGAAATCGGCGGATTTGCGATTCACTTGGTGAAATAAGGAGAAAAACATGAAAATTGTAACAATGGGCGAAATTATGCTGCGGCTTTCGACACCGGGAAATTCCCGCTTCGTACAGTCGGACAGCTTTGATGTTTGCTACGGCGGAGGAGAAGCAAATGTTGCGGTATCCTTAGCGAACTACGGTCATGATGCTTACTTTGTATCGAAGGTCCCGGCACATGAAATCGGTCAGTGCGCGATCAACGCGTTACGTAAGTACGGTGTTCATACCGAATATGTTGCCAGAGGCGGCGACCGTTTGGGAATCTATTATCTTGAAACCGGAGCTTCCATGCGTCCTTCCAAAGTCATTTATGACAGAGCACATGCGGCAATTGCGGAAGCGACTCCGGATGATTTCGATTTTGACAAGATCTTCGAAGGCGCAGATTGGTTCCATTGGTCCGGAATTACACCGGCAATCTCCGATGCGTCCGCTAAGAATCTGGAACTTGCGCTGATTGCGGCGAAGAAAGCCGGCGCAACGGTTTCCTGCGATTTGAACTTCCGTAAGAAACTGTGGAGTTCTGAAAAGGCAATCTCCGTTATGCGTCCGTTAATGAAGTATGTTGATGTATGCATCGGCAACGAAGAAGACGCGGAATTATGCCTCGGCTTCAAACCGAAATCCGATGTATCCGCCGGCAAGACCGATGCGGAAGGCTACAAGGAAATCTTCAAGCAGATGGCTGAAGAATTTGGATTCAAGTATGTCATTTCGACTTTGCGTGAATCCTACAGCGCAACGCATAACGGATGGAAGGCTTTGATCTACAACGGAAAAGAATTCTATGAATCCAAGCACTATGATATCTTCCCAATCATTGACCGCGTAGGCGGCGGCGATTCGTTCTCCGGCGGTGTCATTCACGGTTTATTAACCATGAAGACCCAGGGCGAAGCGCTGGAATTCGCAGTTGCGGCAAGTGCTCTCAAGCACACCATTCCGACCGATTTCAACCTTGTTTCTGAAGCGGAAGTCAAAGCACTGGCAGGCGGAGACGCATCCGGAAGAGTTCAGAGGTAATTCCTCATGTCGGAATTCAAAATGGATTGGTTCCGTTTAGACGGAAAAGTTGCCTGGGTTACCGGCGCAACCGACGGAATCGGATTCGCAATGGCGGAAGGTCTGGCGAAGGCAGGCGCTAAAATTGCGTTTAACGGAAGAAGCCAGGCTAAGATTGATGCGGCGGTTGAACGCTACAAAGCCGCAGGCGTGGATGCGAAAGGATATGTTTGTGACGTTACCGATGAGAATGCAGTTGCCGAATTGGTGAAGAAAATCAATGAAGAACTGGGCGTAATCGATATCCTG
>CACYEP010000166.1 GCA_902773425.1 uncultured Erysipelotrichaceae bacterium
CGAGATGGCAGGTGTATGTTGCCACTCTGAGAGGGTCTTTTAGAGGGGAATCTTCCCAGATAAAGACGCCGTTCACGGGGGTTAGTACCTTCAATCCTTTATTCCGGAGCTCCTGCATGATACTTATACACTTTCCGGTGTTCTTCGAAATGTGGTAGTAGTCCTTAGTGATCAGAGCATCATATTGGCTGCAGCATGATAGGAAACGGTCAAATTCGGTTCTCTCATACCGCCGAAGACTCCTATCGCAATAGATATCAGTAACCACAAAGCCTACAGAGGCCGCATATTCCTCAAGGGCTTTCAGCTGGTCTCTGCAGGTCTTGGGTCTTCGTATACTTTTATCCGTAAAGTGATAAATAGCAGCCTTTTGGTTCATCCTTCCGCCGTGAGATTCTGTTATTATTGTGGTACCTGATTTCTGGATACGACGGGCTTATGCAGCCTTCTTATCTTTTCCGGTAGATACAATCTTTTGTGCAGCCTTGTCGTAAATGTCCTTATCAATCGCCTTAGTGCGAAGCAGGTCATTCAGGAGCAAAAGTTCGAGAGAGATGTTGATCTTGTTTTCGTTCACGCCGTTTCCTCCTTTCTGGTTGGTACTTGTTCCCCGTGAAGATATGAGATCAGGGAATCCTTGGGGATTCGCACCAGTCTGCCGACCTTGATATGAGGGAGCTCGTTTTTTTTAATATGTCTTCTGACTGTTGAGGGTGTTATATTCAGTATTTCTGCCACATCGGATATTTTTAGTACTGCGGGGTAGTTCTTCAATAATTCATCCATTTCTGTTCACCTTTTGTTAAAACGAACAACGAGCATCCAAATGTTTTGTGTAGTGCCTATTTGCTCTATTAAAAACAGATTAGCACATAGTTGAATGCTATTCAAGAGCAAAATTGCTCTATTTTGTGTGATTGTGATAATAAGGGTACATTTTAGTTTATATAAGAGCATTACTGTTGTATTATTTAAGCGTGATTGGATAAGAAAGAGAGGCTCCTTATGGCTATTTTTATAAGAATGGTTGGCGGTGAGGATTTTGCCGATATTAGCGAGGACAGATCCGGTGCTCGTATAGGAGAACGGATAAGGAAGATAAGAGAAGCCCGTGAGCTGTCACGGGCCGAACTTGGTGCGCTTGTCGGACTGGATCAGAATAGGATACAGCAATACGAAAACGGAAGGCGCAAACCAAAGATACCATTGCTGAAAAAGATAGCAGGGGCATTGGGAGTTGAGACTATTGCACTCATGGATCCGACAATTGAGAGTTATGTCGGCGCGATGCATGCTCTTTTCCAACTCGAAGAAAAGCTTGATATGAAGATAGTGAAGAAGGACGGCTGTTACAGCCTGCAGTTTGGTGACGGAAAATTTGGCGGTATGAACAATTATCTCAAGGATTGGTATGAAGTTCGCCAGGCATTAGAAGAAGCCATGCCAAATCTGACAGATGAAGAGCGTAAGAAAAAAGTCTTCGATTATAATATGTTTGAATGGACTTATCCGAGCGGCATGGCGGAAAACTCCCATAGAAAATATGATGAACATACGATCAACCGGATGCAGGAGATACGTGAAGACGACGAGCACTATGCTGCTTTAATGGAAGAATTAGAGAAGAGAATACAACAAGAAGAAGATAATTGAAATGATATATATGATGAAGGGAAGCCAGCAGTTACTCGCGTCCGGTAGAGTAACTGCTGCTTTTCCTTCTGGCAAGAGAATCGTCAGCGGAAAATCGATTGGAAAACTGTTTGGGTGATCGGGAGCGCTGGTCTCATTTGCAATTCGTTTCAGCAGAGTTTTGAAGACAGCAGGTGGGTAGAAAGAAACGCCCCCATATCTGGGAGTGTTTTTCGACTGACATAACCCCGTATATGGGTGCAAAAACAATATCTGGATTGAAAATGCACCTGATACAAGGTGTGGAAAAGATATTGCAAGACAAAATGAGACCCCATTTATGGGGTCTAAAAACAATTGCTAAATATAACTCTCATAATGAAACAATAAAGGGGTCAAACAGAATGTTCAGTATCAATGATATCGAATTGCTGAGACAATCGCCTTACGAGGTTGTCCGATTCAATTCTCACGACGTTACCTTGCACAGTGAACGTACCGGACATGATTGGATAATCGTTTCAGATTATGGCAGAAAGGACTGTTATATCCTGCATCGTCATTCACCGAGAGACCCTTATCATCAGCAGAGAGGGCGTCATAACAGTTTAGAAGCAGCCATGAATTATGTGAAGAGGCATGAGAAGTGGGTCATGCGCAAAAGAGCATGGAAAGGAATGAAAAAGACTAAACGCGAGTTAACAACCAAGACTAAGAAAAGTGAAAACTGTTTTTGGAAGATGTATAATAGACAAGAAGACCACTCTTATATTCATAAAGCCATGTGGGAGCCCCATC